>CP017949.1 GCA_002838185.1 Tenericutes bacterium MO-XQ
TTTGATAGGCTATATTTTCATCATTGACCTCTTTGGTTTTACCATTTGGTAACTGATAGACATCGTTGCCTCGTTGATTATGATATAAATAGGTCAATCTTTCACCATTTTTCGCAATATAATCTTTTCCCTCTTTGATTAAATCATGTGAAAAATAAGGATCATTCATTCTTTTCTTATCTGATGTATCTTTGCTATACATGCTGTATTTTTGATATAACTTCATATTGCATGCTTTGATATATCTATAATTCATCAATCCCCCATATCCTGCATCAGCTACAGGATATAATGGATAACTACCATATGCTTTCTTATAGCCTTCTAAAAAGGGGATTAATGTTTGATAATCATTTCGGTCTTGATAAACATCTAAGTGTAGGATGTATTCATCAGATACTCCAATTTGTACATTATACCCTGGCTTTAACTGACTATTTCTCATATGATCTTCTTTCATATGCATAAATGTTGCGTCATGATCAGTTCTTGCACAGGAATTTCTATTGGGGCCTATCGTTTTGATAAAGTCATTATATTCAATGAGCTTTATATGATAGTCTTTTATATGTTCATAATCCCTTTGTAGAACTGTTTTTCTTTGTCCTTTCCCATATACAAACTCTGTCCCTTGTTTTTCAAGTTCACGTCCTAGAAAGTCTAGAATCCTTTTTAGATAGTCTACTTCATAGATATCATATACTGGAAAAAAGATATCCATCTGTTGATAGGTATCATTGAGTGCTTTGATCTGTTTGGTGATTTTTTTATATAATTTATCGCGGAATTTTTCTAATGACTTTTTCCAGATAAAGGTGTATTTGTTTGCGTTCGCTTCAATCTTTGTGCCATCGATATAGAGTTTTTCTACATCTATATTTTCATCTCTTATCAAAAATTGACTGAGATCATAATAAATAGCTTCTAGATTTTTAATTAAATAGCGATCCATGAAATCTTTAATCGCTTGATGCGTTGGTTGTAGTTCGTCTATTAACCACATGATACGTAAATCATTTCTTGCTGCTTTTTCCATCGCTCTTAAACTTGTGATGTTTTCCATCTGGCAAAACAGTATTAATTTGAGCATATTGACTGGATCATAACCGATTCTTCCTCTTGGATCTCTTTCGGTTTTTAAGTACTTTTTGACCTCCAATTTTGAAAATACTTCGTCAAATGTTCTTACTTCACTATCAAATGGTATTAAAATGCCTGTAGATAGTGGTAATTTTAACTGTTTTGCGTTAAAATATACTTGATTTAATTGAGTACTTGTCATACTTCAATTATACCAAAAAACCGGGTCTTTTAGGAGACTCGGTTTTTGTTTAGGTCTGTTTTATTTATTTACAGGCCCTTTTTTTAATGATTTCAGGTGGTATAATAGAATTATGAAGTAAAGATTTCTAAATAAGGAGAAACTTTATGTTTGAAGAGCAATTACTTGAAATACTATATAGTTTACTTCAAAATGCAATTTTGCTTTTTGGTCTAGGCTTTTTATTTGCTGCAGCATCTTTTGAAACCAAACTAAATAAACCCCTTTTAAAAATCCTTACAGGACTAACTATTGGTGGAATTGCAATCTTAATCATGAGAAATCCTTGGGAATTAGAAGCTGGATTAATTTTTGATACAAGAAGTGTTTTACTGAGTGTAACTGGAATGTTTTTTGGAGGTATGACAACCTCAATTGCGACACTAATTGCACTATTATATAGAGTTAGTTTAGGTGGTAGTGGTATTTATGCTGGGGTTGCGACAATCATCTTTTCTGCAACCATAGGATTAAACTGGAAATATATAAAAAAAATATTACCTAAAATGCCATATTATTTAGAGTATTATGTTTTAGGTGTCATTGTTCATATTGTGACATTAGTATGTTTTTTACTTATTCCATGGCCTCAAGCATTTGAAGTTATAAAAAATACAGCAATTCCGTATTTAGTATTCTTTCCAGTGATTACACTATTACTAGCGATGGTTGTTCATCATCAAAAGGTGAGATATCAAGTTCAAGATGATTTAAAACAACAAAGAGTCTTATTACAAGCATCCATAGATTCTACAAATACTATGGAAATATTTGCATTGGATAGAAACTATAATTATTTAACATTCAATCAATTTCATAAAGCATCAATGCAGACTTACTATGGTGTTGATATCAATAGTGAAAGTAATTTTTTAGAAATGATTGCCAATGATTCGATAAAAGAGCGGTTAAAAAGCTCAATCGATAGAGTTTTTAGCGGTGAATCGTTTAAACATGTTATTGAAATAGAGGACCAAAAAGGTCACTTTTTAGAAGAAGTTTTTTCACCGATTTATAGTGATCATGAAATTATAGGTGTTACAATTTTCATCGAAGATATTACTTTAAGGAAACAATATGAGAATGAAATACTAGCATTAAGTTATAAAGATTCATTAACAGGATTAAACAATCGAAGAAAACACCAAGAACAATTACTAAGTTTAAATGCTAAGAAATACCATCCAATTTCAGTAATATTTTTTGATATCAATGGACTTAAAGTCATGAATGATGCATTTAGTCATCAAAATGGTGATAAACTCATTGTAATGGTTTCGGATATGATTAAGAGTATATTTAAAGATTTTGAATCTTATATTTCAAGAATTGGTGGCGATGAAATCATTGTTTTATGCCCGAATACTGAAGAAAAAACAGCTAAAGCATTAGCAGACAAAGTTAAAATAAAATTAGAAAATCAACAGATCAATCATATGGCTTTATCAGTATCTTATGGAGTTAGTATGAAAGACGTTGACGATCATTTTGAAGAAATCATTAATCGAGCAGAATCTGATTTATATAAAAACAAACTTTTTGAAGGTGGATCTCATCGAAGTGAAACTATTAAAACGATATTAAATACACTAAAAACTAAGGATGTGTATTCTGAAGAGCATTCAAAAAGAGTTTCTGAAATTTGCAGACAAATTGGAAAAAAATTAGGAATGACTAAACAGGATTTAAATCTACTGACAATGATTAGTAATTTACATGATATCGGTAAGATTGCAATAGAAGATAGTATTTTAAACAAACCAGGGAAATTATCGCCAGAAGAATGGGATATTATGAAAAGACACCCAGAAACTGGATATCGTATTTTGTCAACGTTACCAGAATATGGTGAAATAGCACTTGATATTTTATCTCATCACGAAAGATATGATGGGAAAGGTTATCCAAGAGGTATTAAAGGTGAAGACATTCCTATACGTGCAAGAATCATATCAGTTGCAGACGCATACGACGCGATGACATCTGATAGACCATACCGTAAAAAGATGTCTCACCAGGAAGCGGTTACAGAACTTATAGATAACAAAGGAACTCAATTTGACCCGAAAATTATCGATATTTTCTTATCTATTTTTAGCAAAAAAGCGTAAAATCATGTATAATGTATATAGAGAATTATGGAGGTAACAAGATGATTAGAAAAACAAAAATTATTTGTACAATTGGTCCATCAATCGAATCAGAATCAATGATTTCAAAAATGATTGATGCTGGCATGAATGTAGCTAGATTAAATTTCTCACATGCAAATCACGAAGAACATTTAGCACGCATTAAGATGATTAGAAAAGTCTCTACTGAAAAGGGACGATATATTGGTGTTATGGCAGATACCAAAGGACCTGAAATTAGAACCGGGAAATTTGAAAATGATAAAGCAGAGTTTAAAACTGGAGATATTATCGAAGTTCACAGAGATAATATCTTAGGTAATTCTAAGAGATTTCATATTGACTGTAATGAACTTTATGATGATATGAAACCAGGAGAATTCATTTTAATTGATGATGGTAAAATCAAACTTACTGTATTAGAAAACAAAAATGGCGTGATGAAATGTGAAGTTATGAACTCAGGCGTTATTAAGACTAAAAAAGGTGTTAATGTACCAAACGTTAAGCTTTCAATGCCATTCATTTCACAAAAAGATCATGATGATATCGTATTTGCTGCAAGCAATGATGTCGATATGTTTGCGTTATCTTTTGTTAGAAGAAAAGAAGATGTTTTAGAAGTTAGAAAAATATTAGAAGATATGGGCAAAGGCGACATTGAAATTATTTCTAAGATTGAAAACCAAGAAGGTGTTGATAACTTAGATGAAATTCTAGAAGTTTCTGATGGTGTGATGGTTGCTCGTGGTGATTTAGGTGTAGAAGTATCTACACAACTTGTACCTCTATATCAAAAACATATCATTAAAAAAGCAAATGAAGCTGGAAAACCTGTCATAACAGCAACACACATGTTAGAGTCTATGATGACATCACCAAGACCTACACGTGCAGAAGCATCAGATGTTGCAAATGCTATTTTAGATGGTTCAGATGCTATAATGTTATCTGGTGAATCAGCTGCAGGGGAATATCCAATTGAAGCTGTATTAACAATGGATACGATTGCTAAAGCAATCGAACCAAGCATTCCATATCGTGATCGCTTAGAACACAATATTAAAACAAGCCAACAAACAGTTAATGATGCGATTGGTATTGCTGTAAGTCAAACAGCTTTATCACTTCCTAAAGCAGAAGTTGTTGTTGCATTTACTGAAACTGGTGGGACTGCAAAACGTATTTGTAAGTTTAGACCATCAACGCCAATTATCGCGATTACTGACAGTTTAAAAACTTGTCATAAACTATCATACTATTGGGGTGTTCATCCTTCTTATAGAGAAAATGTTAGTGATTACTCATTATATGATAAAGCAGCTATTGATACAGCTAAAGCATTCGGATATAAATCAGGAACAACACTTATTATCACTTCTGGTTGGGCACAACATCATGGATCAACCAATACAATGAGAATTATTGATATACCATAAGATAAAAACCGCTTTTGCGGTTTTTTTTGTTTATAGTGAATTACCTTTGATTATTATAGACAAAAAAATGTATAATATAATAAACGGGTGAAGGAGTTTTGAATGATGGAGACAATGAAAAAAACAGACAAACAAGAACAACTAGATATACAGAGTGGATTAAATGCGACCAACGAATCTATCAAAATTATCATCTATTATATACTTATAAGTCTATTATGGATTTTTGGATCTGATAGATTACTAGAACTTATCGTTCAAGATCCTGATAGAATTTTAAGATTACAAACCATCAAAGGTATATTTTTTGTCCTTTTCTCAGGTGTTGTTTTTTATCTGATTTTATTTAATAGAATCAGTTTATATGTTGCATCGATTTTAGATTTAAAAAAAGCTTATAAGCGTTTAGATAAACTTCATCAAACTTCACTTGATTTAGAAGATAAACTTTATCAAAAAGCATATTATGATGAATTAACAGGTCTTCCAAATAAAATATTATTGGAAGAAAAAGTTGATCAGTATATCGAAGATAATCCAAATCATATGATGGCACTTGTCTATATGGATATTGATGAGTTTAGGAATGTCAATGAAGTTAAAGGGCATCAGGTAGGTGATCAATTGATTCAAGCAGTTGCACACACATTAAAAGAGCATATTAACGATTCAGATATGATTTGTCATACTGGTGGGGATGAATTTGTGGTTGGATTTTTTAATATTACCGATTTATCGCAATTTTTAATCAATGTTGAAGAATTCTTTAAAAAAGTTAAAAGAAGTTACATTTTAGATAAAGATGAATATTTCGTTACATTTAGTGGAGGTGTTGCGTTAGCTCCTGACCATGGACATGATTATATTACCCTTTTAAGACATGCTGATAGTGCATTATCTATGGCTAAAAACAAAGGTAAAGACCGTTTGGTAATCTTTGATGATGAAATGGTAACTATGATTACACAACAAACAGAAATGTTAAATCAACTTAGAAATGCTATACCAAATCATGAGTTTTCACTTCATTATCAACCTGTAATTGATTTAAATGATGGCAAAGTGATTGCTGCTGAAGCACTCATTAGATGGCATAACAAAATCAAAGGATATATTCCACCGCTTGAGTTTATTTCATTGTCAGAAAAAAATGGATATATCAAAGATATCACTGAATGGGTATTTTACCAAGCTGCAAAAGAACTTGATAAATGGCCGATAAAAGATGAAAACTTTAAAATATCAATTAACTTATCTGCTGTCATGTTAATACATGAAACTTTCCTAAAATATTTAAATCAATGGATTGATCAATATCAAATCAATTGTAAGAAAATCATATTAGAAATTACTGAAACAGCGGTCATCAGTGATATTGAAAGAAGTATCCATGTATTATTACAATTAAGAAAATTAGGATTTACCATTGCGTTAGATGATTTTGGAACAGGATATTCTTCCTTAACATATTTACAAAAACTGCCGATTGATATTATAAAGATTGATCGCGATTTTATCAGTCATATCCATAAAGATACTAAGGAGTTTCATGTTCTTAAATATATGATAGATCTTGCGCATCACTTAAATATGGATGTGGTTGCTGAGGGTATCGAGATTGTAGAACAGCAAGATATGGTGAGAAAATATAAAGGTAATTATGCACAAGGTTATTATTATGCAAAACCTATGCCCCAAGATCAACTACTCAAATTTTTAAAGGACTATAAAAAAACCAAATAGAATTTTAGTAGTATCATGAATGAGTCACTTGTAGCATATAGTATTCATATATTAAGATGATTTTTCAATGAGGTATAGATTTAAGTTTTAGCAATAGAGTTTAATTTTATACTTAAAAAAGACAACTGAAAAACTCATAAGATATATAAATGGTTTATATAGCTAGATAAAAACAAGAAAAGATCGTAAAGAATCCTAAAGAGGATTCTTTTTTTAATGGCTAAATTATGCTATAATATCAAAGATAGGAGTGATTATATGCCAAAAAAAGAATTAATTACAAAGTTAGCTAAATTAGCTGTAAAAGTAGGGGCTAACGTACAAAAAGATCAAATTGTAGTTATTAGAACATCAACAGAAACAAAAGAGTTAGCTAGAGAGGTAGCTGAACAAGCTTACTTAGCTGGAGCAAGAAGAGTGCACGTGCAATGGAGTGATGAGTTTATATCTCGTCAATCATTATTACATGCATCATTAGAAGAATTGACACAAGTGCCAAATTATTTAGTTGATCAATATCAATATTATGTTGATCAAGGAGCTTGTTTTATTTCAATTTCTTCACCGATTCCTGGTTTAAACAAAGATGTCGATCCAATGAAATCTCAAAAATCTGGTATTGCAATGCAAAAGGCAGTTTCATTTTTTAGAGAGTTTTTGATGGGAAATAAATCTCAGTGGACTATTATTTCAGAACCAAATCCAATTTGGGCAAAACAAGTCTTTCCAGAGTTGGATGAGGATGCAGCTGTTGAAGCATTATGGCAAGCAATATTAAATGCGAGTCGTGTAACAGAAAATAATGATCCGATTAAAGAGTGGAAAGAACACAACGCAAGATTATTAGCACATAATACAATATTAAATGAATATAATTTTAAACATTTGCATTTTAAAAACAGTTTAGGTACCGATTTAATCGTTGAACTTGTTAAAGACCATGTATGGGCTGGTGGTGGAGAGGTTGCATTAAATGGTGCATACTTTAATCCTAATATTCCAACAGAAGAAAATTTCACAATGCCTTATAAATGGGGAACAAGAGGTAAAGTAGTTGCAACTAAACCTTTAAACTACCAAGGTAAACTCATTGATAAGTTCTGGTTAGAGTTTAAAGATGGAAAAGTTGTAGATTACGATGCAGAAGTTGAAAAAGATGCATTAACTAATTTACTAGAAACAGATGAAGGTAGTAAATACATCGGTGAAATAGCTTTAATTAGTCATGATTCTCCAATTTCTAATACAAATATTTTATTTTTAAATACACTATTCGATGAAAATGCATCATGTCATATGGCTTTAGGTAGAGCTTATCCAATGAATATTAAAAATGGAGTTAACCTAGATATACCTACTTTAGAAAAATCTGGATATAACAATTCTATGGTTCACTCTGATTTTATGTTTGGAAGTAGTGATATGGAAATTACTGGATTAACACAAGATGGTAAAGAAGTAAAAGTTTTTGAGAAAGGTAACTTTGTCATTTAAGGGGTCTTTTAAGACGCCCTTTTTTTATTGACAAATAAGGAAAGATGATGAACCAGATTAAACTCGATACATTTTTGGATTATAAGTATATCTCAAATTTTAAAAGCAATCAAAAACAAACACAAGCTTTGTTTACTGTTGGTAAAGCACAGCTTGATAAAAATGAATATCACTATGACCTTTATTTACTGGATAACGATAGAATCAGAAAACTCATCTCTTTAAAAAAGGATTCTGCATTCATATGGATAAGTGATGAGGAAATCTTAGTTTCTATGAAGAAAAATAAGACAGATGAAAAGAAATCAAAAGACAAATATAGCATTTTTTATAGATATAATCTTTTAACAAAAGGCTTTGAAAAAGCTTTTGAACTTCCTATGCCTGCATCAATAGTTAAGTATTTAGGGAAACACAAGTATCTTGTTCAAAGTTATTTATCTAGTTTTGAACACCACTTATATTTAGATCAAAAAGAAAACAGAAAAGATTTACTTAAACAGATGAAAGAAAAATCTTTGTACGAAGATATTATTGAAATCCCATTTTATGGGAATGGTCAAGGTTTTACAGCGAATAAAAGACAACAATTATTCATCTATGATGAAGAAAAAGATAGTCTTGATTTAATCGTAGATCCAGATTTTAATGTTGGTAGAGTTGTTGTTTCAGAAGACTTAAAACATATCTATTATACGGGTAAACAAGCAAAACAAGTCAAAAGCTTAACAACACATATCTATGTTTATCACATGGACACTAAAATCACAGAAATCTTATATCACGAAGATGAATACTCGATCAGTCAGTTGTTTATTTTTGATAACAAAATCATTGTGGCTGCAAGCGACATGAAGACATATGGCATTAATCAAGATGACGATTTTTATGAATTAAAAGATAAAAAACTCATGCTTTATCAGACATATGGATTGTCTATGTCAACATCCATAGGAACAGATGTTAGATTAGGTGCAAATAAACAAGCTTTAGTTTATAAAGACAGCATATACTTTGTTAAAACAGAAGATGATCATACAAATCTGATGGTTTTAGATGAAAATAAGAACATTAAGACTGTTTATGAAATGAACGGATCTATTGATGGTATAGAAATCATAGATGGTGAAATTTATATGGTTGGGCTTTATCGTCAAAAGCTTCATGAAATCTATAAATACCAATTAGGTAAAATTAGACAGCTATCAAGACTGAATCAAAAAGTTATGAAAGATAAATATGTTGCAAAACCCAAACCGTTTGTTTATAAAGACAAAACACATGAAGTCAAAGGATTTGTGTTATATCCTAAAGATTTTAATCCAGAAAACAGCTATCCAGCAATCTTAGATATACATGGTGGACCAAAAACTGCGTATGGAAGAGTGTTTTACCATGAAATGCAATATTGGGCAAATCAAGGGTATTTTGTTTGTTATGCAAATCCAAGAGGCAGTGATGGCAAAGGAGATGAGTTTGCAGATATCAGAGGTAAATATGGAACCATTGATTATGAAGATTTAATGCATTTTGTCGATCTAGTTAGTCGTAAGATAGAACATATTGATCATCAAAGATTTTTTGTAACCGGTGGATCATATGGTGGGTTTATGACCAACTGGATTGTAGGTCATACCGATCGATTCAAAGCAGCAGCAACTCAAAGAAGTATATCCAATTGGTTATCATTTCATGGGACATCAGATATTGGTTTCTATTTTTCAAAAGATCAAACTGCTGGTCATCCAAATACAAACACTGATACTTTATGGGAACAATCCCCTATGAAATATGCATTAAATGTAAAGACACCGCTTTTATTTATTCATTCTGATGAAGATTATCGTTGTCCGATTGAACAAGCAATGCAATTTTATACGATTATCAAAGAAAAAGGTGTGGATACTAAGTTTATATGGTTTAAGGGTGAAACTCATGAATTATCAAGAAGTGGTAAACCTCAAGCTCGTATCAAGCGCTTAAAAGAAATCACGGATTGGTTTGAAGTTCATAAATCATAAAAAATGTAAATTATTTCGATTTTTATATGGTTTTGGTATATAATGAGGGTAATAACGAAGGAGGGTTTTATTATATGTGTTGGTTTTTTAGAAAGCGTAAAGAAAAGAAAAAAGCTTTACAAGAAGAACAATTAAAAATGCAACAAGAATCGATGAAAAAAGAGTCTATTCAAAAAGAAAAACCTGCTCCACAACCAGTTAAACCTAAAGTAGAAGAGCCGGTTAAGAAAGTTGAAGAGAAGAAGGAAACACCGAAACCTGTTAAGGAAGCAGTTAAGAAAACTGAACCTAAGAAGGAACAAGTGAAACCAGCTAAAGCTAAGGAAAAAGAAGAAACTGAAAAGGAAGATAAAAACGCAAAAAATCCTAAATATCATGTTTCTCAAAATAAAGACAAGAAGAGTCCTGCTTTTAAACAATGGCGTGTTCGTAAAGAAGGATCAAATAAAACGATTAAATACTTTGATACACAAGCGGAAGCTATTGATTATGCTGAAGATTTAGCTAAAAAGAATGATACATCTGTTGTTATTCATAAAATTGATGGATCTATTCGTAAACAAGAATATTAATTTTTAGAATTGAAGGGACGAAAGTCTCTTTTATTTTTTTATATGATAATTTATAATTACAAGTGCAACACTAAATAAAAATCAAAAAAGTTCATAGATTCCTTTATAATGTAAGTGACCAAACAAACACAAAAGGAGAAACTATGAACTACATACATCTTACCATAGAAGAAAGAACATGTATATATCAGTTATGGTTATCAGGCGTGAGTATTAGACAGATTAGTAAAGCAGTAAAGAGGAGTCCTAGTACGATATCTAGAGAGTTAAAGAGAAATTCATGTGGATATCGTTACAAATACTTACCTCATGTCGCACAAAAAAAATACAACAAACGTCGAATCAATAGCCATAGAAAGGTAAAAATATCACCAATCATCAAAGAGTATATTGAAAGCAAATTGAATCAACAATGGTCTCCAGAACAAATAGCTATGAGAGATAAAGGACAACCTGAAAAAATCCCCTGTTTTTCAACTATTTATAGATGGATCCATAAGAAATATCTTAACAAAGGAAATATGACAAAATTAAGACGTAAAGGCAAGTTTAAACGACCTGCAGAAACAAGAGGCCGATTCAATATTGGTAAACCGATAAAAAAACGGCCTAAAGAAGTTTATAAAAGACAATCCATAGGTCACTGGGAAGCTGATACAGTTGAATCAGGAAGATTTAATCATCAGCGCAAAAGTAAATACTGTTTTGTCACATTAGTTGAACGTAAATCAAGACTGTATCTTGTTAAACTGTTGCCCGATAGGACAAGTGAGAATGTCACGGCTGCGATGATTGAATTATTATCACAGTTTCCATCGGAACTTGTAAAAACAATAACATGTGACCGTGGAAAAGAATTTTCTAGATATCAAGAGATTGAAGAGAAGTTAAATTGTCAGATGTATTTCGCTGATCCTTATTGTGCATGGCAAAAAGGAACTAATGAAAATACAAATGGTTTATTAAGAGAATATTATCCAAAAGGAATGGATTTGTCACAAACTGATCATCATGAAGTTAATGAAGTATTAAATCGTTTGAATAATAGACCAAGAAAATGTATCAACTTTAAAACTCCATTAGAAGTAATCAATGAGCACTATGATGCGTTGCACTTGAATTGACAAATTATCATATAAAAAAAGGACAAATTAGTTGTCCTTTTCAAGTTTAAGTTGATCATCTTTAACGGTAAGTAAATATGTTTGGTGAGGTTCTACTGAACCTTCAATGATTTTAGTAGCAACCAAAGTTTCAATATGTCTTTGGATAAAGCGTTTAAGTGGTCTTGCACCATATTCATCATTATACCCATGTTTAATTACATATTTTTGAATGGAATCATCAAAGTTGATGATGATGTTTTTATCTAGTAAACGTTTCTTAAGATCGTTTAACATCTTAAATGCAATTTCGATTTGAACTTTTAGTCCAAGAGGATTAAAAATAATTTGTTCATCGATACGATTTAAAAATTCAGGTTTAAACGTTTTTTTGACTAGGTTTTGAACTTCTTTATGTGCATCTTCGTCGTTTCTTAATAAATATTCACTACCGATGTTAGAAGTTAAGATTATAATTGTGTTTTTAAAGTCAACAGTTCGTCCTTGATTATCTGTAAGTCTACCATCATCTAAAATTTGCAGAAGGATGTTAAAGACTTCTGGATGTGCTTTTTCAATCTCATCAAATAAGATGATTGCATAAGGTTTTCTTCTAACAGCTTCGGTGAGTTGTCCACCTTCATCATAACCGACGTATCCTGGAGGAGAACCGATTAATCTTGATACACTATGTGACTCCATATATTCACTCATATCAATTCTTATGATTTGATGCTCGCTATCAAATAATGCTTCAGCAAGCGATCTTGCAACCTCTGTTTTACCAACACCAGTTGGGCCTAGGAATAAGAAAGATCCTATCGGTCTATTTTCATCTTTAATACCTGCTCTTTGGCGGATGATTGCATCGCTAATTAAACGGATTGCGTGATCTTGACCAATAACCCTATTTTTTAAAGTTTCTTCTAGGTGTAATAATTTTTCTTTATCACCAGACATAAGTTTCGTGATAGGAATATGTGTCCATTTAGAAACTATTTCTGCAATACTTTCTTCACTGACGACTTCAGTTAAAAGTTTACCTTCTTTTGATCCTTCTTCAGACATCTCGTTGATTTTCTTTTCTAGTTCAGGAATTTTACTATATTGAAGTTCAGCAGCTTTTTGATAATTGTTATCGTTAAATGCATTTTGAAGATCAACACGAAGCTGTTCAAGCTCATTTTTCTTGATTTTGATAGCGTTGATTTGTTCTTTTTCTGCTTCCCATTTTATTCGCAAATCCTTTTCTTCTTTTTTCAACGAGTCGATTTCCTCTTTGATTTTCTTTAAACGATCTTTTGATACGGGATCAGATTCTTTTTCTAATGCTGTTTTCTCAATTTCAAGCTGCATCAGTTTTCTTGTAACATCATCAAGTTCAACAGGCATAGAATCTATTTCCATACGAATAGAAGCACATGCTTCATCGATTAAGTCTATAGCTTTATCTGGTAAGAAACGATCTGATATGTATCTATTTGATAAAGTAGAAGCAGCAATGATTGCTGGATCTGATATATGAACCCCGTGATGGGCCTCAAATCTTGATTTAAGCCCTCTTAAGATACTAATGGTATCTAGAACAGTAGGCTCTTCAATCAACACTTTTTGAAAGCGTCTTTCTAGTGCTGAGTCTTTTTCAATATATTTTCTATATTCATTAAGTGTGGTTGCGCCAACGCAGTGGAGTTCGCCACGTGCAAGCATAGGTTTTAGCATGTTTGATGCATCCATCGCACCATCAACTCGGCCGGCACCAACAATCGCATGAATTTCATCTATAAATAGGATGATTTCTCCATTCGATTCTTTAATTTTTTTCAAAACAGCCTTTAATCTCTCTTCAAACTCTCCTCTAAACTTAGCACCTGCAACAAGTGCTGCTAAATCTAGTTCATAAATGATTTTATTTTGAAGTCCAAGTGGAACATCTTTATCTACAATTCTTCTAGCAAGACCCTCAACAATGGCAGTTTTACCAACACCGGGTTCACCAATTAATACAGGGTTGTTTTTAGTTTTACGAGATAATATCTTAATAACACGTCTGATTTCATCTTCTCTACCTATTACGGGATCAATTTTACCTTTTTTGACTTCTTCTACAATATTACGTCCAAATTTCTCAAGAACTTTTGGATCGTTGTTATAATCTTCCATTTGCGTAAAGTTCATGATATGCCTCCTTTGGCAGTCTATTATTTAGAATGCCATTTATATTATAAATCAAACATTTGGCACTGTCAACTATAAAGTGCTAAAATATTTCATTTGATGAATAAAAGTTCTATGCTATAATGGTTGTGGTGATGAAAATGGTGAAAGTTTTATTCGTATGTCTAGGCAATATTTGCAGATCACCTATGGCAGAAGGATTATTTAGAAAAAGAGTTAAAGATTTAGGATTAGGTGATAAAATTCATATTGAATCAAGAGCAACATCTTCGTGGGAAATTGGAAATGAACCACACCAAGGAACCAAGAAGATATTAAAAAGAGAAGATGCGCTTTTTGATGATATGGTATCAGAGAAGATTACAACAAGAGATTTTGATGACTATGATTTTATTATTGGAATGGATGATCAAAACTTAAAAGATTTAAGAAAAATGGCTATGGATCAATATCACAAATTATTTAAATATCTTGATGTTTGTGAGGATTGTAAATACACAAATGTTGATGATCCTTACTATACAGGATTATTTGAGAAGACATATGAAGATATTCATAAATATATGGATATGTGGATTGATATATTTAAGAAACAAATCGTTTAAAAGAGTGTAATATGGATTGACTTTTTTAATAGTAAAAGTTATAATAATATAGCATGTTTTAAGGCCCTGTAGCCAAGTGGTAAGGCATGGCACTGCAACTGCCTGATCGCCGGTTCAAATCCGACCGGGGCCTCCAGGTTAATTATACCAAGTTGCTTTTTATCGTTTAACGTCTAAATAAAGACGTTTTAAGCGATTTTATATAAAGCAACTTTTTGTATTTTTTAGGGTAAAATCAGTGAATTTTCATTGGTTTTACTCTTTTTTTATACCCTGATATAGGTTGAATGTATGTTTCTCGTGACCGGATTTGAACTTTTGCCTAAAATGGCTATTTTTTGAGGTCGCTATCGGATTTGAACTTGATAGAAAACATAATAAAAAGACCACCTCTCGGTGGCCTTAAGGAAGGGGATGTGTGTGTAAATACACACATGCTATGTAAGGGATAAGTTGCGACTATGTCGCACTTTTAATATAACACAGTTTTCTGCTTGATACAATTAGCTAAAAGCATGAAATTTTACTTGTTGTTTCAAATAGTGTTTTTCTAATCTTGTAAGGTGTTATTATTTCTGGAAATGAATAGATCGATTTTGAACTTATTGTATTAAATGGATTAAGAATAAATTCAATATCATTTCTTTCATTAACAAGTACCTTATCAAATAAATCTTGAAATGGGAATACCGATAAATCATCTATAGGTTTCTTGAATTCTTTCAGTAGAAGTTTATAATGCTTTATTTTAGATTCGATATTATGGGAGGTTAGTAATTTGTTTTTGTTTGCTGTTAGCTTCATTTCAATGTTGGATTTTTGTGTTTTTAGTTGATCCAATACTAGTGTTTCAAAGTCCCCTTCCAATAAGGCTAACGATTTAATTTGATGATGTATTTCATCGAGCTTGTCTTCTAATGTATTAATCTCAATATTGAGTTCTCGTATTTCAGGATGTGAAGTTAATACTTCATTTAACTTGTTTAAGAACTCGTATTTATTTTTGATTACATAGTTTATTTGAGAAAGCAGCTGCTCATCAAATGTCTCTACAAATAAGGAATCATTCTCACATGTTTTCTTTTCTCGATTAGATGAACAAATCAATATCTCAGTAGCCCATTTCTCTCTTTTGTTATTTACCTTGTAATGATAGTTTTTTCCACAGACAAAGCATTCAACAAAACCACTATAAATAGATCTATTCTTAGCTCGTTTCTTTAATTCCAATATATCTGTCGTGTGATTGTATTTCATCATCCTTTGAGATTTGATGGATTGTACCTTGTCCCATAAGGATTTTGTAATGATTTTTGGGTGCGAGTTCTCGACATAATACTTAGGATGTGTTTGTTGATTTTTTTCTCCAGTTTTATCACCAACTCTACGACGTATTGATTTTTGCAATAATGCATTCCCAGTATACTTTTCGTTATTTAATATTCCACGAATCGTACCTGAACTGTAAGCTAATTTATAATGCTTTGTAATATGACCTTCTTTATTTAACTCCTCAGCAATATAACCTTGAGAGTATCCTTTTGAGTAAAGGTTAAATACTTTTCGTACAATCTTAGCCTCATCTTCATCAACAGCAATGTTTCCGTTTTGGTCACGTTTATAACCTAGAACTCTTGAAGTAACCATTGGAACAATTCCATCCTCAAATCTTTTCTTTACACCCCATTTAGTGTTTTCACTATTTATCTTTGATTCCTCTTCAGCTACACTGGCATAAATTGTTATTGTAAGTTCTACCTTTGGATCGAAAGAAGAGATATTCTCTTTTTCAAACCAAACTTCTATGTTGTGTCTTTTTAACTCTTGAATGATATTTAAACAATCTATTGTGTTTCTTGCAAAACGAGATATTGACTTTGTGATTATTAAATCAATACCGCCAGCTATAGCAAGTTCTATCATTTGGTTGAACTGCTCTCTATACTTTGTATCTGTTCCACTTTTCCCAACATCAGAATAAACACCAACGAAGTTCCATTTAGGATTATCCATTATCATTTTCGTATATGTTTCAACTTGTAAGTCTAGAGAAGTTTCTTGGAGTTCTTTTTTTGTTGAAACCCTAGCATAAGCACAAACATTCTTTAATCTATCTTTTGACTCAAGTTTATTGAAATCAATTATCTCTACTGCATTCATTCTTGTTCCCTCAAATCTACCACATGATATGTTATGTCATATTTCTCGTTCATGCTTTTTACTTTGTCCGTATAAATGGATGGCATAGCCTTATATACATCTAGTTCGTTTTTGATACTCTTTTTTGTCATAGGAGTATCACTTATCAAGAGAAGTACTTCTGAAGGGCTGAGTGCGATTATAAACTTATAAGTTCCCATCAAAATGTTTTTGTTTAATCCGATATTGCCATCTAAGAATTCTTTCATCTCTTGAATCCGTTCTTCATGAAGGTGTCCATTTACTAAAGATGATTTTTTGTTGTTTAACTGAGCCTTTAAATCTATAAGTTGAGCTTTCTTTTCGTTGTAAATCGATTTATAGAATTCGGTATTATCAGCGATAGAATTTACATTTAAATCAATGATATCTTTTATACTCTTTTCTGTTTTTGTAATCTGCTTTTTTAAATCAGATATTTCGGTTTCTAGCTCACTCGAACTTAAACAAGATCGAACTATTTCGAGTGTTTCATCAATGAAGGTGTCCTTAGATAATTCAAGTTCCTTTATTGATTTCACAATCGCCTTTTCTAGTGTGTCATTATCAATTGGCTTATTGGAACATATATGTTCTTTGTTATTCTTTCTACAAGTTAATACTACACGTTCTGTTGCTTTTCCATAGTTGTAATAACTACGGTTCATAACCGCACCACACTCGCCACAGAAGACGATTCCACTTAATGGGTATATATTTCCGTAGTTTGATTGCTTACGCTTTCTACCACGCTTTTTCTTGAGTTCCTGGACTAGTTCAAACTTGGTTCTTGAAACAATCGGTTCATGGTTGTTCATAATGTAGTATTTTGGAGCATGTCCATCGTTCTTGACTGATTTGTGTGTAAGGTAATCTATCGTGACTCTCTTTTGTAAGACAGCATCACCACAGTACTTTTCGTTTGTTAGAATTGCACTCACTGTAGCTGGTGTCCAGAAGATTTCTCCTCGACCATTCTGTAATTCATTTTCAGTTAGAAACAGTACGATTTCTTTTAATGAGGATCCTGAAATGTACATATCGTAAATAATTCTTACAGTTTTTGCTTGTTCCTCATTGATTACAATGTTTCCATCATCGTCTTTATCATAACCAAGGAAACGTTTTGTATTGATGTGAACTTTTCCTTCTTTGAATCTTTTTCTAAATCCCCACTTAACATTCTCGCTAATGTTTCTAGCCTCTTCCTGGGCAATTGAAGAGAAGATGGTAAGCATAAAGTCAACCTTGGTATCTGATGAATAGATATTCTCTTTTTCAAAGAATACATCCACATTAATTTCTCGTAGCTCTCTAATGATTGTTAATGTGTCAACGGTGTTTCTTGCAAACCTTGATAATGATTTTGTTAATATTAAATCAATCTTGCCAGCCTTTGCATCTTCAATCATCTGAAGGAACTGTGGTCTTTTTTGAATACTAGTCCCTGATAATCCTTCATCAGCATATAAACCAATGAAATCCCAGTCCTCGTTTTCTTGAATCTTTTGAGTGTAGACACTCTTTTGTGCTTCAACACTATGTAATTGATCTTCTGAATCAGTAGATACCCTAGCGTAAGCACATACTTTTAGTTTAGGTTTTAGAGTTGGTAATCCGTTTATATCTTCATGGATTACTTGAGTTGGTTCAATAACTATAACTCGTTTTTCCTGCATTCTTGTACCTCCTATAATTAGTTACTATATACATCACTCAAAAAGCAATAAATAGCAAGTCAATACCGTGCTATTTGTTGCTTTTTTCATTATTTATCTTTAGTAGTTTTGTTAGGCAAAGATACCATTCTTCATTGGTAATCAAACTTGCCTTTTTAAGTTCATCAATGATTGCCTTTTGTTGTTGAAACTTTAAGTTAGTATCCATCATATTCCTTTCTGGGAAAACAAAAAAGAGCCGCTAAAGAAAGCGACTCTTTTCGAGTAAGGATAACTAAGAATGCATATAGTATGTCTAAACCACCGTAGTTATTTTAGCACAATCAAATATGTTTGTGAATTAGCGCAAAGCACTAAAAAAATGAGGAATATCCATATATTTATTTAGATCGGCCATAAGCACACCCTTAAACACAATATTCTCTGCATGAGCCTTATTGAAGTATCTTGGTTTGTCGTTTATATAAAAGTGGCCACCACCAGTTGGTTTGAAATAGACTTTTGAAATATAAGTTTTGTCATAATAATCAAATATCATGACATGACCTTCTTGATTCAAGTTTGTTTTCCAGAAGAACCTCATTTTTAGATCGTTCTCTAGGTAACAGATTACATCATCATAGATGGTAGAGATAGTAAAAGGCATGACTTCTACAAGACCATCTTCCCCATTTTCAAACGAGCGAAAAGCGAGAATTTTATCATTTACTAGCGTATAAGGGTTACCAATAATAACATCAAGTGAAACGTTGTAAAAACCGCTAAGAATCACTAAGTCTTTTAGGCTGATTTCTCTTGTTCCATTTTCATAGTTCACATATCCTTGTCTTGATTTACCAATGAGTTCTGCAACCTTTGTTGTAGATAACTTATAATGTTTTCTGAGTTTCTTAAGATTTTCACTAACAAATCGATTATCAAATAAAGTATCTTGCATATAATCACATCCTTTTTCTTGTATTTTTGTAGAGCAACAAATGTTGTAAGCAAATAATTATTGTTAACATTAACTCTATATTATCATAGATATTACCACAAAAACAACTCATTTTGTTGCAAAGTAAAAAAAGTCATATCAAATTATTTTCAAGATGAATTATTCCATATACAATAGAGACACCGTTTGAAATTGCTGAAAGGAGGGAGCATCTTGAATTCAAATGAAAAGAAAGATTATCACGTGAATCTACACAGATTATATTTAAAGCATAGACGTGAAGATTTAGGTCGGACGGTTATAGATGTAGGAGATTTATCAGGTATATCCTCAGATTACTATTGTCAAATAGAAAACGGGTTTAGAGGTAAGAGGTTATCTGTCAAAATGCTACTACAAATTGCCGATGCCTTGGACATGAATTTATGTGAGGCACTTAAGGGAGAAAAAGAGTTTATTAAAGAGAGTGAGAGAATGACTAAAAACAACGAAAGAGTATTTAGTGGATAAGTACAATCTTGCTCAGCTGATGGATGAGTATATAACCTATAAAGATGTGAGAAAAATTACCAAAGAAAGCTACAGAAGGATCTTTAGCGAATACATGGAGTATGTCAATAAACTACCTAAACCGCCAACTAGGGAAGACGTAAAAACATATCGAGAAGAGTTATCAGAAAATCTAGCAGCTACAACAGTACAAAAGCATATGGTTGTTATCAGAGGTTTCTATGAATGGCTTTATGCTGAAGGTAAAGGAGAAAACATTGCTATTGGTATCAAAGGAGTTAAAACTGGTAGCAATTTTAAAAGGCAAGCATTATCAGTGGATCAAGCAAGTAGACTTATTGAGCATGCTAGAAATATCTCCGATAGGGGAATAGTAGAATTACGGAATTATGCAATCATAGGTCTCATGATTACCACAGGACTAAGAACTATTGAAGTAAGCAGAGCCGATTCACAAGACATTATGTTTGTAAATGATGCTGAGTCATTGTTTGTTCGAGGAAAAGGACGAGATGCAAAAGATGAATATGTGAAACTGCCTGAAGAAATCCATCAAAATATTGTATCGTATCAGATAGCAAGATCAGACAACAAGAAACCATTATTTATTAATCATAATAGAAATTGTAAGAATGATCGAATCAGTCCAAAAACAATAAGTACGATGGTGAAAGAATATCTTCGAGACGTTGGAATTGATGAAAGGATATATACGGCTCATAGCCTAAGACATACAGTAGCGACAGTAGCTATGAATGAAGGAGCAACCCTCTATCAAACACAACAACTGTTGCGACACAAGAGTTCAGACACAACTCAAATATATCTACATTCCATTCAAAGAAGAGAATCTTTTGTAGAAAATCTAGTTTATAAAAAATTGTATAAAAAAAGTGAGGATAAGGAGAAATGATAAGAGAGTTTAAGAATGCAGATTATGGTGTTGTTAATGCCACTACGATAGATGAACAACCCTACTTTTGCTTAGTCGACATAGCACGCATCCTGGATATTAAAAATGCTAAAGATTGTAGAACTGGAATACCTAGTTCTGATGTAGAAACATTGGAAATAAAAACTGGGAGTACTACATCAAAGCGAATTTTTATCAAAGCCAAACATATAAGTACGTGCTTATTCAAATCAAAGAATACCAAAGCACAACAAATCAATGATTGGCTTTATAGAATAGTGATCCCGCAACTGATGAAACAGTTTGATTACGATTTAGAATCTTTTAATGATCCAGAAACAGTTATTCAATTTTTAGATGAATTTCAAGATTTAAAGATTAGAAATGTAATTCTAGAGACGGATAAGAAACTTAATGCACCAAGATTGAATATGATCAATAAACTACTAGGAAGTAAATCATGTGTTGATTTAGATAGAGTTACACAAGTTATCAGATTTCATCACTTAAGCAATACTGATTTATATAAAATACTACGTTCAAGTCATGTTCTTGATGATAATAATGTACCATACCAGGAGTTTTGTGATCGTAAGTATTTTAGAGTAGTTGAATCAAAGGTAGTATCTGGTGGAGAAATCATCCGCCAACAAAGAACATATGTATATAAAAGTGGGGTTTCATTTATCGAAAAAATTCTAACAGAATATGAGGTAAGAAACCATGACCCAAACAAAAGAAAAGCATTATACGATAGCTGAAACAAAGAAGATACTAAGGCTCTCTTCACAAACCATCCAGAAGATGTTACGTAGAGGAGAGCTCTTAGGATTTCAATCCGGAAACAAATGGGTAATATTTGAATCATCGATAAATAACTATATCGAGAAACATTCAAACAAACCACAAGAATCAAACGATTAATGCAAGAAATAATGCTTGTGATTGCTTGTGTAACACAATGAAATTGATTGTATATAGTTCAATCAAGTTATTTCAGCATACACGAAAACTAAGAGGTAAAAAAGCATGGCGAGACCAATCAAAAAAGGATTATCCTATTTTCCATTGGACGTCGGTGTTTTTAAGGACAAACGAATCACTAAAATCGAACGTAAATTTGGAGTATACGGTTCGAGTATTTTTTTAAGAATTTTGACAATGGTATATGAGCACGGGTATTACCTGGAAATGACTGAAGAAGATTTGATCACTGAACTGATTTATCAAATTGGAGTAGGCAAGATCTCATATCAACGGGTACGCAATGTAATTCTCATGTGTTGTGAGCTAGGCATCCTTGATGAGCCGCTATTTCGACAAGGGGTTATTACATCTGATGGTATTCAGAAACAATTCATCCGAGTCGCCAAAAGGCGTAAGGAAGTAGATATCTCCAAGTATTGGTTGCTCGATTCCGCAACAATGGAAGAATTAGGAGTCCTTTTAAGCATGGAAAAAAATGAGGAAAATGGAGTTAATGTCAACAATAACTCGGTTAATGTTGACATAAATACACAAAGTAAAAGTAAAAGAAAAAGAGATAAAAAGATAAAAGAAGATAAAAGCATTTATGGGTTCCCCAAAATGCACTTTTTAACAAAATTATTAATTCAAAGAAAATACATTGAAGAGATAGATGCAGACATCATGAAATATAATGATTTGTTTGAATCTGCGATTAATGAGTATAGTTATGAAAATGTATTAAGTGGAGTGAACTATATTATTTCATATGCAAGAAATCCTAATCCACCGATCGACGATAAGTTTAATTTCATGAAAGTATCATTAATAACAAATCTAGATCGATTTAGAAGTTTGGAAAACAGAAGAGGGGAGACGTTTGATGATTGGTTCAAAAACATCTTTTTACAAATGGATAGATGATATTAAAAAAGCCTATAGACACAGGAATGAATTAGAAGAAAAACTTCAGTTCTATGAAACTAGGCTTATTGGATATAATGCCGTTACTTATGATTCGATTGGATCAAGTTCAACAAAGAATAATGTTGAGGATAACTTGTTATATGTGATTGGTAAAATTGATAAAGTAAAAGCAAGATTAGATAAAGCACAAAAACTGATTGATGAGTATAAAAGTTTTAAGAGTAAATTAAAACCACAAGAAGCATTGGTACTAGAGTATCTTGTTGAAACATCATTATCAAAGACAGTTATAGCATCAAGATTAAGTATATCAAGAAGTTTTTTTTATATCATAATAGATCGAATAATTAATTATTAAGCATCTCTTTTAGTCAGTACCCACGAAATATTGACTAGGAGAAGAACATGTTAAAAGTAATAGAATTATTTGCTGGAATTGGAGCACAAAGAGAAGCACTAAAAGAAGCTGGAATAGAACATAAGATTATTGGTATTTCTGAAATTGATAAGTATGCTGTGCAAGCATATGAATTACTACATGGACCAACTAAAAACTTTGGAGACATCAAACAAATTGATTCATTACCATTGGTTGATATGTGGACATATTCATTTCCATGTACGGATATATCTTTAGCAGGTAGGATGCATGGTTTTGAAAAAGGCTCTGAAACACATAGTAGTTTGCTTTGGGAGGTTGAGAGATTACTAGCTGTATCAAGACAAAATAGTACATTACCTAAATATTTGATTATGGAGAATGTTAAGAACTTAATAAGTAAAAGATTCATGGATGGATTTAATATTTGGTTGGAGTATCTTGAAAACTTGGGGTACACAAACTATTACAAAGTACTAAATGCAAAAGATTATGGAATCCCACAAAATCGAGAAAGAGTCTTCATGATAAGCATCAAGGATAATACAAAACAATATACATTTCCAACCAAGGAAACTTTAAATGTTAAATTAGCGGATTTTTTAGAATCAAATGTTGACGAGAAGTATTATTTAAGTGAAAAGTTAATAAAGAATTTTTCTTCAATGGAAAATAGAAATGGATTTGTGCGTGGAGAAAGATTTAGGGTTCATGATGAAAATAGTGAATATGCTTATACAATCACTACAAGACCCGGTAGTAGAGCAACTGACAATTTCATATTGATTCCAGAAGCAACGAAAAAAGGATATGCAATTGCATATCCAGGAGATGGAATATACACGAACAGAACCAAATCAAAAAGAGGTGTTGTTCAAAAATCAATGATTCCAACTTTAAAGACTTCTGTTCATGATTTAGGTGTTGTACTGGAGGAAGATGAACATATAAGAATAAGAAGATTAACACCTAGAGAATGTCTAAGATTAATGGGTTGGAAAGATGAGAGAATTGATTTAATTATTGAAAGAGGTATATCAAATACTCAATTGTATAAAATGGCAGGAAATAGTATTGTTATATGTGTAATGGAAAATATCTTGTTAAATCTGAATAAGAAAAATACTAGATAATAATTGTATCCCCATATTGAACAAGTATAAAGCACATGGTATAATTTCAACATAAAATTGCAGTAAATCTATTAGTTTTTAAATTTATTAGATATATATTTCAAAATCGGTATGTGATAGTACTAGTTATTACTAATTCATTTGGTTTTTTTGAAATAGTTATTGTTTAAGAAAAAATTCTATTTATATTGAGACATGATACCTTTTGTTATGGGTTGCCATGTGGTATAATTTACTATAGCAAGAAGGTGATTTCTATGAGCAAAGATATTGATTTAGGACAAGTTTTTACTCCGAAAGTAATATCAGATTTTATGGTCAATTTATTCTCTGATATAGATAAAAATAATAAGGTAGTACTTGATCCTTGTTTTGGAGAAGGAATATTTATTAAATCATTAATAAATAAAGGATTTACAAAAATTAGAGGTTATGAGATTGACACAAATTTATATAGAGTGTTCACGAAAGAATATGGGGATTTTAAAGATTTAAAAACTTTCAATACAGATTTCTTGTTCAATAATAACGATGATTATTATGATTGTGTGGTGATGAATCCGCCATATATAAGGCATGAAAAGATTGATGATTTATCTCAGTTTGGAATAACAAAAGACAAATTAAGAAGATTAAAAATTTTTGAAGATCTAGCTAGTAGTTCAAACATTTACATGTACTTTATTCTTAAAGCATTGAGTATTTTAAAAGATAATGGTGAATTAGTAGTAATAATGCCTGATACATGGATTAAAAATCAACACAATTATTTTTTAAAATCAATAAAAAAACACGGATTTATTAAACATATGTATTTTATTCGAGGAAGTGTATTTGGAAAAGATGCATTGGTTAGTGTTTCAATTTTAAAAATCATCAAAACAAGTAACAATTACGATTTAACTGAAACAAAAATAGAACATTTTGAATATGAAAACAATAAATTACTGCAAATTGAAAAAATTGATTATAATGACCCAGGTGACCAAAATCATTGTTCATTAGAAGATTTTACATTCATAAGACGAGGAATTACAACAGGTTATAACTCTTTCTTTTTTAATGCACCTTTAGATGGGAAAAGCTACAGAAATATGGTCGTCTCTCCGAAGAATATCGTTGGATTCAAAACCACTTACAAGAGTACATCGAAGTTCCTATATTTATCAAAAACATCTAAAGCATCTAGTGAAGTTTCAGAATATCTAGAGATCTCTAAAGATGAAATATTAAAAATCAAGAAACCGAAAACTATATATGATTATATTGTTAAAGGGCGTGACTGGCCTGATTTTTCTATTTTTGATAAAAATTGTATTGGAATAATCTTTAATTACATGGTTAGAGATAATATGAGGTTTATTCTAAATAATAAGTTCCTAGTAAGAGATAATTTTTATATTATATCATCAAATAGGATTGATAGTTACTTACTGTTGGCTTTATTAAATAATTACTATACTTATTATAGATTAGAGTTGCGTGGAAAATCATATGGTGGAGCAATGTTGAAATTACAAAAATATGATTTGGCTAAACTCAAAATCATTAATCCAAATATGATTAATGAAGAGGATAAAACAGATTTGGTTAATTATGGAAAAGATTTAGTCAAGACTAGTTCGACGAATTTTATAGATAAAATTTCTAGAATTTTAGAAAAATATGAAGAGACAAAATTTTATGAGATTAAGCAGAATTTGAGTAACATTAAGTCTCAAAGGCTTGGAAAGGATGATAACTATGAGTCTTAACGTAGTTAGTTTGTTCTCCGGTGGTGGAGGATTGGATTTGGGATTTTTAGCAAATGGATATAATATCATTTGGGCATCTGATATAGATAAAAATGCAGTAGATACTTATAAACACAATATTGGGAATCATATTATACAGGCAGACCTAAATGAGATTGATATCCAATCAATTCCCAAGTCAAAAATTTTAATTGGGGGACCACCTTGTCAATCTTTTTCGTTGATTGGTAAAAGAGATACAAATGACCATAGAGGGAAATTAGTTTGGAAATATCTAGAAATATTAGAACATGTAAATCCAGAAGCTTTTGTATTCGAGAATGTTACAGGTATTTTATCTGCAAAGGATTCTAATGGAAATAAAGTTATTGATTTATTGGTGAGAAAATTCAGTGAATTAGGTTATATTGTTACATGGAAGATTATAAATGCTGCTGAATATGGAGTTCCACAAAAAAGAAAACGTGTTATTATTGTTGGATTGAAAAACGAGAAATTTATCTTTCCAGAGGAAACTCATTTTGACAATGAGAAAGGTAAAAATAGATTTGTATCTGTTGAAGAAGCTTTAGACGATTTACCACCAGCAAGTAAAAACATTTCTTCAACCCTTAAGTATTTGTCAGAACCTACAAGTGATTACCAAAAGGAAATGAGAGGTAAAACAGTTGTTGTTACAGATCATTATGTGCAAACAACAAGTGAGTTAGACAAATATATTATTAAGCATGTAAAACCTGGTGGGAATTACATGGATGTTCCTAGTACAGTTAATTCCGAAAGAATAAAAAGGTTACAAAAAGATGGCGGGCATACAACTTGTTATGGTAGATTACATCCAGATAATCCTTCTTATACAATTAATACATATTTCAATAGACCAAATGTTGGGTGTAATATTCATTATAAATATGATAGGTTGATTACAGTAAGAGAAGCCTTGAGGTTACAATCATTTCCAGATGATTATAATATTATTTCCTCAAGTAAAAAGGGCAGAAATACAATAGTAGGCAATGCAGTGCCACCTAAATTAGCGGCTATTATCGCCAAGCAACTAAAGAAATACTTGGTATAAAATCATGTGGATAAAATATACCGATTCTGAGGTGAATAAATTTCATCCAATATGTGAAATCGCCTTAAATAATGCACTAAATATAATGAATAAGAATTCTGACTATCGAGTAGCCCATCATCAATATGCTGGATCACTTGAAATGGATTTTGTAATTGAAAATAGAATCACAAAGCAAATTCTATGTGTAATTGAAATAAAAAGAACACCAAATGATGTTCAAAGTACAAGGTTTCAGTATCAAGCTATGTCATATGTTCAACAACTATATTACAAACTTGAGAGACCATATTACTTAATTACTAACTTAGAATATGCTTTCTCTTTTCGATATGATTCTTCAATGCCACAACCATATCAACAAATTTTGAGCCCAGGATTAATCGAAATTGCTAGGTTTAGAGATTATGTTTCTCAACAAGAATATATTGACATACTTACAGACTTTTTTAGAGATTATCTTGTCAATATATTTAATAATGAATACGACTATTTACTAACTCTTAAAGACTTTTCTCTTCTCGCAGAATTGATTAAAGATAATCCTACAAAATGGAAAACAAACATAGCTGTTTCTCTTTACGAGTATATTAGAGGTTCTTTTAGTTCGGTATCACGTAATGACTTAAGAGATGTACGGGCTTTTAGAAATGATATTTCTAGGATATGTTTCGAGGGGCATAAGGTTAACTTTTCTCAAATATTTACTTATGATAAAGAATACTATGATGAGCAGGTTATTGCAAGAGGTCAATTATTAATTGATTTATATAGATTTGCTTCAGTTAATATTAGTGGAAGTATGGTTTCGGATATATTGCATACTATCGTTTCCTCAGGTAATGAGCATCAAGGTGAGGTTGCAACAGATAAGGAACTAGGTAAAATTGTAGCATTATTAGCAAAAGTAGCAGTTAGAAATTTTGATACGGATTCTATTATTTGTGACCCTGCTGCTGGTAGTGGGAACTTACTAGAATCTGCTATTCAAGTATTTGATTTATCCCCAATTCAAATATTCGCAAATGATGTTAATAGACAGTATTCAGAACTCTTAAGTTTAAGATTTGGTTTGAATTTTCCAAAAGTAATATCCCTGTGTAATTCACCTAGAATTGAAACAATGAATATTACTGGTTTACAAAAGAGTGATTTTCAAAAAGTTAAGGTTGTTCTCTTAAATCCACCCTATGTTGCTGGAATTAATTCAGTGGATAGAAAACAAGATTTGGTAGCGTCTTTAATGTATAATTTTGATAAAGACTCTAAACTAAATATTGGTCAAGCTGGATTAGAATTAGTTTTTCTTGAATATATTACTAATTTAGTCGATACTGGTACAATTATATCTTGTATTATGCCAAAACAATTGTTAGTATCCAGAGGACCAGAATCTCAAGCATTTAGACATTTTTTGATTAATGATTTTGGGCTAAAAATAGTATTTAATTATCCTGGAACAGGACTATTTGATTCTGTTACAAAAGATACTTTTGTTTTAGTAGGAAATATTGGTGTTCATAGTGAAACGGTGAAATTCGTTAGTAGTTTGGTTGAAGTTAGTGACCTTGATGCTGATGAATTATTTAACTCTATGAATGAGGATTTATCATTAACTAATAAGTATAAATCAATAGGAATAGGATTAGAAGCATTGCAAATGGAGAGCGGTGCATTATCTAATCTTGTTGAAGAGGGTTGGAGATTTGCAAATTCGGAACTTGTTGATGCTATCGATTTTTGTGAACAAAATTTATTTAATTTTAAAGGTGCTTTTCAGTTATCTGATTTTTTAGATGACTTAGTAAGTTATCGTGGTAAAATAGGGAATCAAGGCGCAAGCGATTTATTGTTTTTTAATTCATCTTCAAAATATACAGATTTTTACAGTTTGTATTCTACTTTAGCTGAAGCTGGAATACCCGCATTAAGAAATTCAGATTCACTGGATAACGTATTAATATCATCGGGTGATTCTCGTTTCTTAGATTGGGGAAGTGATGACAGCATTGATGTTTCAAACGCTGTAATTACAAACTATTTAAAGGTGCCTATGATATCTGGAAGGCAAGCAAAGAAACAGAAGAATGTTTCCGATATAGTTAAAATAGTTAAGAAAAGCAAGAATCAAATCACTAAAAAGAACTCTTTAATAATTCCTAGAGATTTAAGAGTAAAGGGAAGAGTGTTTATTAATTTAGAAGACATGTATTTATCTACGAATTTTGTTGTTATTGAAGTCAATGATTATAGGAAAGCAGTAATTGTTGGCAGTTGGATGACTTCAGTTTTTTATCAATTAATATGTGAAATATCTGCAAAAGATAATGAAGGAACAAGAAAAATGGAAGTTGCAGATTTGAAAAGTACGTATATAATTAACCCGGACCTAATAAATCATGAAGTATTTTTAGAGTTGGAATCAGCCTTAACTAACACAGAATTTATTAACTTGCAAACACCACAAGTGAGAGATGTTGATATTATTTGGGCAAAATTAATTTTTGGTGATAGTTATGAAGAAAAACTAGAATACGCGAATAACCTATTAGGGTATGTTGGAACTAAAAGAAATTCTTGATTTTGTACACCTTCTATAATCCTTGTGATTTCTTGTATAACCAACGAAAAGAAAATATATAAGATTATATTAGATTAAATCACAATACACTTTTTAGAGCCTAATAGGGCTGTATCGTGCTTTACGCTCATGGACAAAATTTGACAATTATGATAGAGTGTATTTATCGTGGAGTACTGGCTAAAAGTAAGCCTAGAAGTAATAGGAGTTCGAGTTGATCGGATTCCTTTTTCTTTTGCAGAGAAAATTGTAGTATTCAACTCGTAAACAATTACAGTTTTTGACATTTTAGACTGTAAGGTTGGAGTGGTGAAAATGAAAGGTAAAATGCCAGATTACTACGAAAAATGGCAAGAACAAAACATTCTTGATCAGAAGATAGCTGAAATACAAGATATGGTTTCTAAAAATTACACACAGAAGAATATCGCTAAAATTTTAGGAATGTCTGAAAAGACTTTGATTAGTTTAAAGAAGAAATATCCGAAATTGGATCATGCTTTTATCTTTGGTAATGATGAGTTGAAGTATCAACTTATGGATACAATGTTCAAAAAAGCTATGGGTTATGAATATGAAGAAACTCAAACAACGATTGAGGAAACAAAAACTGGTACTAAAAAGAAAATTGTAAAGTATAAGAAAAAAGCGCAACCAGATATGAATGCAGCCAGATACCTACTAATTATTAAATTTGGACGTGACTATAATGATAAAAAAGAAGAAATCGATGCAATGTATGAGCGATTGAGAAATAGAGAGGAAAAGTGGACGAATGCAAGTAGTGATGAAGAAGATATCTAGTCTTCTAGAATATGATAATAATCCAAGACATAATGAAGAAGCGATTGAAGCAGTTGCTAATTCCATCCGTGAATTTGGATTCAAAGTTCCAATAGTCATCTCAAGTGATAACGTCATCATTGCCGGACATACACGCTTAAAAGCCTCTGTGTCGCTTGGTTTTGAAGAAGTGCCATGTATTATCGCAGATGACTTAAACGACGAACAAATCAAAGCGTTTCGATTAGCTGATAACAAGACAGCTGAACTAGCTACTTGGGATTTATCTAAACTTGAAGAAGAACTATCTCATATAGATATGGATATGCTTCAGTTTGGTTTTGAGGAAATGGAAGAACTGCTACCTGATAATGCTTCTGATGATGATTTTGACATAACTGATGAAATTCCTGAAGTACCTTTCTCACAACCAGGAGACATCTATGAACTAGGACCACATCGATTAATGTGTGGTGATTCAACGGATTCAAAACAAGTAGCAACTTTACTTGATGGCCATGAAGTTGATATGATATTCACTGATCCTCCATATAATGTAGATTACGAAGGAACAGCAGGTAAGATTAAAAACGATAAGATGGAAGACGATAGTTTCTATCTTTTTTTATATGAAGCATTTAATAACATGTTTGAACATACAAAACCTGGTGGAGCGATATATGTTTGCCATGCTGATACAGAAGGACTTAACTTTAGAAATGCATTCAAGAATGCTGGTTACAAACTAGCTGAATGTCTGATATGGGTTAAGAATGCTTTAGTCCTTGGTAGACAAGATTATCACTGGCGACATGAACCAATTCTCTATGGATGGAAGGAAGGAGCAGCTCATTACTTTGTTGATGATCGTACGCAAGATACCATTTGGGAATATAACAAGCCAAAGAAAAATGAAGAACATCCAACCATGAAACCATTAGAACTCGTGGGAAAAGCAATCAGTAATTCCTCAAGACGACATGATTCTATATTAGATCTATTTGGTGGTTCAGGTTCAACGATGATAGCTGCTGATCAACTGGATCGTAAATCATTCTTAATGGAACTTGATGAGAGATTTGTTGATGTCATAGTTAAACGATATATTAAACATAAGGAATCAGATGAAGATTGTTATTTGATAAGAAATGGAAAAAGGTCACCAATTAGCCATTTTGATATCTTTGGAAATTAGTTACTATAGTCAAAAAAGTACTTGCTATTTAGTCGCTTTAGAGTGATATATATAGTAACTAAAACAAAGGAGACTAAGATTATGGAAAAAGAAATGAATGTTAAAACTTGGATTGAAAAATTCAATAACGGAGATTTTGAATCAAAAGATTATGCAACACAATGTGGAGCTGGGTGGTACGATTGGTTTTGTAAAGATACAAGTCTAGCTGGTAAAACCAAACGCATGGGAAACATTGTAAAACAAGTTAAATCTGGTGGAAAAATTAACCTTGAAACCATGTATGTGTGGTTCAAGAATAACTGCCCATTAAATGGTCCACTATATGATGATTTTAGATTTGCAGATATTGAAACTGGAGATGTACAATTTACAATTCAAATCGCAAGTGTTCACAATGAAAAACGATATACAGTTTATGGTAGAAAGAACAACTTTGATAAACCATTATTTGAGTCAGATTCTTCAAGAGAACTTGTGAAATGGTTCAATGAAGGGTGGATTGAATAATGTATAAAGAATTCAATGCACATCCGAAAGGAATCAAAACTGGAGATTGTGTTGTAAGAGCAATAGCAACAGCAAAACAAATAGACTATCTAGAATGCAGAAGAGAACTAAACCGCTCAAAACGAGAACTTGGATATTCAAGTTATAAAGACACAAAGTTTTTATATGATTATTTAAAAGGTTATCCAAGACTCATATTTAAACCGGTAAAAGGAGAACCAAGACTCAAAGGTAGTGACTTTACAGAGTTGCATCCAAAAGGAACATACATCTTAAAAATGGCAGGACATATTACTGCTTGTATAGATGGTGTAATCCTTGATACTTGGGATTGTACATACCGTTCAGTTTATACAGCATGGGAGATAGCAAAATGAAAGTAAACTTTATAAGGAAAGCAACGCCCGATGAACTTCTTCCTCAAGATGAATTCATCATTGAAAAAGAAGTTATCATTGATGAGGATTTGTTTGAAACATTCATACATGATCCACTTGATGATTATGAGTTTATTAAAGAAAATATTGATGTGATGTATTGTGATAATGAAGATGTGTTCCATTGCATATTTGTAACAAGCAATGAACATAATTTTGGAATCCTTGTTGAAAGTGAAGGATATCATTACGCAAGGTACACAGCATATTTACCAAAATCGATACTTAGGAGCGAATAGCTCCTTTTTTACTCATTTATAAAGGAGATGAAGTTTTATGCAAGTAGTAACAAGTGAATCCGTATTTAGTGGTCATCCGGATAAAGTCTGTGATCAAATCAGTGATGCCATACTAGATGCCATTTTAGAACAAGATAAAAATGCTCGAGTAGCAGTAGAAACAGCCATCAAGGATGATTTAGTCTTTGTCTTTGGAGAAGTAACAACAACTGCGATAGTAAACTACGCAAATATAGCAAAACAAAAACTTAAAGAGATAGGCTATGAAGATGAGTTCGTAGTCATGGAAAAGATATCTAAACAATCAGCTGATATTGCTTTTGGAGTAAATTCAACTGAATCACATGAACAAGGTGCAGGCGATCAAGGGATTATGTTTGGTTATGCTTGTAATGAAACACAAGAATTCATGCCATTACCGATCATGTTAGCAAATCAAATCTCAAAAGAGATGGATAAAATACGTAAAGAAAAATACTCACACATCTTTGGACCAGATGGAAAGTGTCAAGTATCAGTAGCTTATAAGAATGGTAGACCAAAGAAAGTTCAAACGATTGTTGTATCAGCACAAACCAAACCATGGATTAAGAAAGAGTTATATGAAGATTTAATCATTAACGAAGTCTTAACTAAAGTTTTTGATTTTGATACGATTGTCGAGGCAGAAGTATTAATCAATCCTACTGGAGAGTTCGTGATTGGTGGTCCATATGCAGATTCTGGATTAACTGGTAGAAAGATTATTGTAGATACATATGGTGGCTATGCTAAACATGGCGGAGGAGCCTTTTCAGGCAAAGACGTAAGCAAAGTTGATCGTAGTGCGGCTTATTATGCAAGATACGTAGCAAAAGCCGTTGTAGGGGCAGGTTTTGCCACACACTGCGAGGTACACTTGAGCTATGCAATTGGCGTTGCTAAACCAGTGAGTGTTTTAGTTAATACCTTTGATACTGGTGTAACATCAGATGAAGAGATACAAGCACTCGTGAACTATGTATTTGATTTTAGACCAGAAAGCATAAGGAAAGAACTCAATCTTGATAAAGTTAAGTTCCAGGAGTTAGCAAAGTATGGACACTTCGGTAGAGAAGATTTAGATGTTCGATGGGAACATGTAGATGATAAGATTATTGAATTGAGAAAGCTTTATGAGAAAGCCTAAAGAAATACACCGATTCTATAAGTCTGTTCCATGGCAAGTAGCTAGAGAAATCAAGATACGAGAAGCCAATGGAAAGTGTGAAAGATGTGGTGCTTTAGGAGAAGAAGTTCATCATAAGATAAGACTTACTGTTCTTAATATAACTAATCCTGAAATCAGTTTGAATCAAGAGAATTTGGAATTGTTATGTAAGAAATGTCATAACATTGAACATAATCGGTTCTCGAAGCAACAACAATTTGATGAAGATGGGAATCTGATTTCACGATAAACCTCGTTTTTATAATTCATTTTTGCTATAATTATAAAAAGGGGAGTTGATATTATGGCAACATACAAAGCCATTCAAAATTACATCAAAGAGAAATATAATTGCTCAGTAAAAACTTGCTGGATTGCAGATATGAAGGAGCAATTTGGGATTACTACTAGAAAAGCACCTAATAGGATTTCAGAAAAACAAAGGGTTCATCCATGTCCAAGCGAACACAAACAAAAAATTGAAGATGCATTTAGATATTTTAATATGCTGTAGTTGGATCAATTATGAAACTATACAAGTATAGAAAATGTGATGAATATATTTATGATAACATTTTACACTCTAACTTTGTTTATTCAAGAGTTAGTAGTTTTAATGATCCATTTGAAGTAATACCTAATTATAAATTAGTTCTTGATGATTACCATGAAGAATACTTTGCAAAGAAATCAGAAGATTATGAGAGTTTTTTAAATGATCTAAATAATCAAAAAGTCATGACTGAAACACTAAAAAGATTGTTTGTTGCTTCATTTACAAAAAATAATGACGATATATTGATGTGGTCACATTATGGGGATTCACATCGTGGTTTGTGTTTTGAATTTGACATACCTGAAGATAAATTATCTGAATTCATATTAAGAGATGTAAGATATTTTGATAAGCGAGCAACCATTCAGATTAATTTTGAAAAAAAATATGATCCAGAGAAGGAAATCACAAATAAAGTTAACATTCTTGCTGAGGACATTAAGCCGTTGTTCTTTGTAAAGTCAAAGCTGTGGGAACATGAAAATGAAGTAAGAATGATTTATAAAGACAAAGAGTTAGAGTATGATAAAATGCTATACGCTCCTTTATTTCTTCCGTATTTGACGCATATATATCTTGGAGCAAAAATACATGAACAGAATCAATTGTTAATAGAAACTTTAGCTAAGAAAGTAAATGTTCCTGTATCAAAAATGGTTGCTGATAAGCAAGAGTTTAAACTGAACTCTTATGTGATCCCCCCTGTCAATGGTTAATATCTTTCAAAGGGTACCGCGTAGGTGGGCAACCATAATACACGAGGCAGTATTTTTGAAAACTTGGAAAAAGGAAGGTGAAATTTATGAAGTATTATGAAAATGTGCTTAAGGCAATTAACTATTATATTCAAGATGAAGATTTAAACAATGCTTTTTTTCTAAATGGTAGATGGGGTAGCGGGAAATCTTATTTTGTAAAAAATGTTTTAAATGAATATTTGAAAACAGAATTTGAGCATAAACTCATTTACATATCTCTTTACGGTATCGTTAGTGTAGAAGAAATTGCTAAACAAATATACTCAAAATTGATTGCTGAAAGTAGAATTAGCAAACATAAAACTAAAACTCCTAGATTTTCTAAAAGTATGACAGTTGAATATGCAAAGGACACTGCAATGGCAACTGCAAAAAACTTAATACCTATGTTGTTATCAAAAGTATATATTACCTTACCGAAAATAGAAAATTACTGGAAATATATTACAATGCAAAAAATTGTACTAATCTTTGATGATTTAGAGCGATCGAGAATAGATATTATAGAATTAATGGGATATATTAACAATTTTGTTGAAGAGTATGGCATTAAAACTATTGTAGTAGGTAATGAGACTGAAATTAGAAAAAAATTTTATGTAGATGACTTTATTGAAAAGATTGGTGTTGTTAAGGATCTAAAATTGCCAATATCTATTGATAAGGACAAAGATAAATATAGAGCAAGTTTGTATCGTGAGACTGAAGTTACGGAAAAAGTTGATAATGGAATGATATCAACAAACCTAAACACACTATCAAAAAAAGTTGAGTATATGTTTTCTACTCATGAACAGTACGATAAAATAAAGGAAAAATTGATAGGTTACACTTTTGAGTTTGATCCACCAATTAGTGAACTTTTTAAAATTTTGAGCAATGACGATATTATAGAGAGAAACTTGAATTTTATTGAAAGAATATATCATCAAAGAAGTTGTAGTAATTTAAGAACTTTTATTTTTTCTAAACATGCTTTTAAACAACTAAGAGATAAAATAGGTAATTTAGAATTGGAAAATATTGATGATTTATTTGATATTATTGTTGAAAACATCTTTTATAATGCGCTCAACCTTAAAAATCCGCTGGATAAACTAAATGAGAATCAATTTGGAACAATAATTAGCACAACGAATAATGTACCACAATTTGTAGTTGATAGTATAAATAAAGAATTAGATAAGTATTTAATTTCTTTAGAAATAGATATTGATTTGTTTAAAATTAGTTTAAGTGCTTACGATAAACTTATTTCAGAATATAAGTTTGAAACTGAGAATAGTTTGCAAAAATTACAAACATATTGGCTTGATAAAGATGATGATTATATTAAAGATGCAATGTCCGAGATATTGGAAATGCTTAATCAAAATACTTTAAATATTCAAATCTATCCTACTTTAATTTCGCACATATACTTATATAACGATATTTTTGATGATACAAAACTTGATGTAGATAATACTCTTCAAATTATGTATAAAAATATAGATAACAATGATGCAAAAATTGAACAAGATTTTGGAATAAACATGCAAGTAACTTATTGGCCAGAACAAAAGGAAGAAATGGAGAATATACTTAACTTATTACATGAGAAAATCAAAGAACATAATTTAACTATCTCTGATCAATCTATAAATACATATTTGACCAATGATAATTGGTCCCAAGAGTTTATTGATAATTTAAAAGATGAGAAAAAAGCATGGAGATTCACAACCGAATATAACTTCGTTTCATTAATTGATGTGGAAAAATTAGCTGAATTAATTTTATCTGGAACTCCAAAAGATTTATCTAATGTGCAACAAGCTTTTAGATTTGTATATAGTTTCTCGAATTTAAATGAGTATTTTAAGAATGACCTTGAAAACCTAAAAAAAATGCGTGAGATCCTTAATAAGGGATTGTCAGATGTTGAATCTAAAGTTATGATTTATTCAGTAAAAAAATTTATTCTATATCTAGAAGAAAAAATAAATATAATTAGCATCGAGAAAAAATAGATGGTAAATTTAGAATATAAGCGATTAAAGTCGCTTTTTTCTTTGGTTGATGAATCAAAAACAGAACTAGTAGATAACTTAATTTATCAAGCTGCATTTATGAAAGTGGAACTTGATAAGTTACAAGAGCAGATTAGAAAGTATGGTGCTATTCAAATATCAAACAAAGGTATGCAACGACAAAGTGAAGCTGCAAAGTATTATACAAAACTCGTGAATTCTTATGGAACTGTTATCAAGACACTTAACAGTATTCTTGGAACACAAGTAGATGATGGAGATGATGCTTTTGATGAATTTCTTAAGAGAGCAAGTGAATGAATTATTTAATTGAATACTACAATGAAATTAATAACGGAAACATCATAGTTGGGGAAGAACTAAAAACACAACTAGATCAACTTATAAAAGATTTAGATAATCCTCTCTATAGTTTTGATGAACAACCAGGGAACTTAAGAATTGATTTTATTGAAACATTCTGTAAACATACTAAATCACCATTTAATGGTATGCCATTCATTCTTGAACTATGGGAGAAAGCATTATTGCAAACTGCCTATGGATTTAAGATGGCTGACTCAGGATTACGTAGATTCAATGAAGTCATATTACTCATTGCTCGTAAGAATGGAAAGACTACGTTTGTTGCTGGTATAGATTTAGCAGAATTCTTTCTATCAAGAGGTGGGGTAGATATCGTATGTGCTTCTAATACAACTGAACAAGCAAACATACTATTTGAAGAGATTAATAATATGCGAGAACAATCTCCAGCCTTATCAAAAGAAACTAGAAGCAAGAAAAACATCTATCACATCTATTCTCCGAAGACAAAAAACAAGATCAAGAAGTTATCTGCTCAATCAAGAAACAAAGATGGATATAATATCGAAGTTGGTTGTATTGATGAAGTCCATGAAATGACGGACTCAAAAGTCTATGATGCAATCAAACAATCACAATCAACAAAGAGAGAACCACTTATATTTATCATAACCACTGAAGGTACAACCGTTGGTGGGTTTTTAGATAATAAATTGGATTATGCTAGAAAGATGTTAAAAGGTGAAATACAAGATAGCAGAGTACTCCCCTGGTTATATACACAAGATTCAACAAAAGAAATATATGAGGATCCAAACTCATGGCAAAAATCAAACCCGAGTCTAGGAGTAGTGAAACTCAACAATTACTTAGAAGACGTTATGAATAAATCAAAGCATGATCTTTCAACAAGAGTCACAATGCTTTGTAAAGACTTCAATATCAAACAAGCTGATTCAGGGTCTTGGTTATCGTTTGACGATTTAAACAATGAAGACAAATACACAATTGATGAACTAAGAGATTCATATGCAATTGGTGGTGTCGATTTATCATCAACGACGGATTTAACTGCTGCAGTACTTGTTATTCAAAAACGAGATAGCAGTATAAAGTATGTTATTCCTCATTTCTTCATGCCAAGCGAAGTCGTAGAAAAAAGAATCAAAGAAGATAGTGTTCCATATGATATTTGGATTAGGAAAGGGTTTGTGACATTGACGGAAGGAAATCAAAATGATTTTAGTCTTGTTACTCAGTGGTTTATGAAGATGATTCAAACTTATGGAATAAGACCTTTATGGGTAGGCTATGACCCTTGGAATTCACAGTATTGGATTAAAGAAATGGAAGATCTAGGGTTTAATATGGAGAAAGTTAGACAAGGAATCTATTCATTATCAGAGCCAATGAAGATTATGGAAGCAGATTTAAAAAACAACTTTGTAAACTACAATAACAATCCAATAATGAAATGGTGCTTAGCTAATACACAAGCAAAGGTGGATCTGAATGGAAACATCCAACCATCCAAACTAAACTCAAAGTACAAAAGAATTGATGGAACAGTTGCTTTAATTATTGCTTACGTAGTATTAAATAGGTATAAAACTGATTATGAAAATATGATATAATGTAACTTGATAAGTCAAAACTAAGGATATGGAAGTTATGAAAAAAATTACTCAAGTTATAAGTAAAGAATATATTGAAGAATTCTTATCAAAATTAAAACACTATGGACCTAAAAGTTTAGTTATCTGTGTTATTGATTCTGTTTTCTCAATTGGTATGAAGTATGAAAGTACCATTAAAGTTGTTGAAAGATTCGCAGAATATGTCGGTATCGATATTGAAAATGATGAATACACTTTAGAACAGTTTTTAGATACTTTTCACGATTATACATACGAGCAATTAGCAGATGATGTTTTTAATAACAGGCAAAGAACATCCACTAGAAACGGTATATTGAAAGCTGAAGCAGTCGTTCACTATATTAACATTCTTAATAGTAATGGTATTAATACAACCAAAGACTTACTTGATCATATAGATATTGCAAGAGTACGAAATGAAATAATGCTAATACCTGGACAAAAAAGTGGAGTATCTTTTGCTTATGTAATGATGCTAGCAGGAGACACTTCTTTATTCAAACCGGATAGACACATCTATTCTTTCTTCGAATCTTTTTTAGGTTATGGGAATTTAAATGAAGAACAATTAAAAAGTAAATTTAATGAACAATTTAAGATTATAAAAAGTGAGTACTCTATCTTTACCATTAGATTACTTGACAGTTTAATTTGGACTTTTATGAAGAACATAAATAAGATAGTTAAAAAAGCAAATTCAGTTGAAAAAAGTGGTCCATTCTTTATGACAAACAATGCTTGGTATTATTTTGATGAAGATGAATATAAGTTTTTTCTAACTGATAGTGCCACTGATAAAGCACGAGAGAGTTACAATAAATTTTACAAAAATAATTAATTCAGGAGGTGCACATGACCTTATTTAAGAGAAGAAAAAAGACTGGATCATTTGATGCACTCCAGTTGATCAGCAATTTAAATACATTTTACACACCGTTTGGATCAAACATTTCCAAGAGTGATGTGGTTAAGATTTGTATTGATCGAGTAGCTAGCCAGTGTGCTAAACTCAAACCTAGATTTATAAAAACAGAAAACGATAAGACAGTAACCGAGAAAAAAGGTAGGCTGTCTTTTCTTTTGAAGTATAAACCGAATGAAATAATGACACCATATGATTTTATTTACAAGACAATCACATTACTCTTGCTGAATGATAATGCGTTTGTTTATCCTAAGTTTGATAAGGATACAGGTGAACTTAAAGGTATCTATCCACTTCGACCTATTACAGTAGAAATAATCGTTGATAGTTCAGACACCTACTTCATTAAGTTTTTATTTGATAATGGGGAATCCTACATCTTGCCATATGATAACGTTATTCATTTAAGAAGACATTTCGGACAAAACGATATCTTTGGTGGAACTGGATTAACAGGTGATCATGAAGCAATACTAAAAACCATATCAATAAATGATAGTCTGCTTCAAGGAATCGATAATGCAGTGAAATCATCCATGCAAATTAAAGGTATCCTGAAGATGAATGGGATGTTATCAGAAATAGACAAGAAGAAGCAACGTGAATTATTTGATGCTGCATTATCCGAATCAGTAAATTTAAAAGGTAGTTCAATTATACCTATTGATTTGAAGTCAGAATACATTCCTTTAGAAGTTGATCCAAAGCTGATTGATAAAGATACGCTTGAGTTCTTACAAGCGAAGATCCTCGATTACTTTGGAGTATCAGTTCCAATCTTTACGAACAAATATACAGAAGATGAATACAACTCATTCTACGAGTCAACGATCGAGCCTTTAGCTATTCAACTTAGCGAGGCTTTTTCTTTAGGTTTACTTACAGATAATCAGTTAGAACGTGGAGAAGAAATTATTTTCTATAGTGAAAGACTTCAATATGCTTCATGGAATACTAAGGTAGCTGCTATTGAGAAACTTATGAGTCTTGGAATTATGTCTCTAAACGAATCAAGAGCACTTCTCGGATTAGAACCTATTGAAGGTGGAAACAAACGACTTCAATCATTAAACTTTGTTGATGCAGATAAAGCAAATCAATACCAAGTAGGAACGGAGGACCCTATAGATGAAAATAACAGTTAATGGAAAAATATCAGAAGATGCATTAAAGGTTATCCTAGATACACAAAAGAAAAAGACAATCATTATTGATGATTATTGTAAAAAAGAAAAACTCGAGTCACTTTACTATAAAGACTCAGAGCTTGAATATGAGTTTCAAAAACAAGAGAAACAAGTAATACCAAAACCAAAGAAAGTAGAGACTCGTAAAGATGATAAAGGAAACTAGACTCGCTGATGTCACACTTCATGAAGAAGATGACAAGATGATTTTAGAAGGCTATGCATTAGTCTTTAACAATGAAACACTGATAGGTGATGAAGAATATGGTTTCTTAGAAGAAATCGATTCAAGAGCATTATCGGAAACCAAAATGAAGGATGTTCCTATGAAGTACAATCATATGGACTCCTTTTTAATTATCGCTAGAACCAAGAACCAATCGCTATCACTTACTGTAGATAGTATTGGTTTAAAAGTACGAGCTGAATTACTAGACACAAATACCAATCAAGACATCTATAAAATGGTAAGAAGTGGTTTGCTAGATAAGATGAGTTTTGCTTTTACGGTAGATGAACAAGTATGGAATCGTGAAGGTAGAATTCCAAAAAGAACTATTACGAAAATTGAAAGGTTGTATGATGTGTCGGTTGTGGATACTCCAGCATATGATGCAACTTCTATATATGCTCGTTCTTTAGAATCTATGGAGTTAGAACTAAAGGCTATGGAGTTAGCAGAGCAAGAAGAACAATCAAAAATTATCAAAAAGCGTATCAAAATCAAATCACAAATTTAGAAGGAGAAAAAATCATGAATTTAGAATTAAGACGAAAAGAAATTGAGTCAAGACTGACTGAAATCAGAGGTCTTGTCGATAATGAAACAGATATTACAATACTCGAAGCATTCGAAACTGAAACAACTGAGCTTCAAGAAGAACGAAGTGTTATTGATATGAAAATGGCGATTGCTAGTAAAGCTGAAATTAAACCAATTGTTATTGATAACAGAACAAAAATTGATAAAGAAAAACTAGAACAACGTGCAGCAAGTTTGCGTGAAAGTCGTGTGATTCAAGTATCAAGTGAAGAAATCTTACTACCTGATCACACTGCTTCAGGATTAGCACCAGTACCATTTGCTCAAGTATCAACTCTTGTTGATCGTGTTAATGTCATCAACCTGAATGGTGGAGAAACGTATAAGAAATCATTTGTGAAATCAAATGGTATCGCTGGAACCACACTTGAAGGACAACCATACAGTGAAACTGAGCCAGCATTTGGTTATTTGACAATTTCCAAAGTAAAGATTACTGCATATACAGAAATCACTGAAGAACTTGAAAAACTACCAGCTATTCCTTATCAAGCAGAAGTATTACGTAACATCAATATCTCGCTTAAAAAGAAAATCAGTGAGCAAATCCTACGTGGTGCTGGTACGACTAATACATTTACTGGAATCTTCAGTGATGCAGCAGTAGCATTAGCTGATAAAGCACCATTAGAGATTGAAGCAATTACTGATTCAACCTTGGATGATATTGTGTTTGCTTATGGTGGGGATGAAGAAGTCGAAGGTGGAGCAGTTCTTATCTTGAATAAGAATGATTTACGTGCATTTGCTGGACTTAAAACACCAGAAGGTAGAAAAGTCCATTCGATTGATTATGTCAATAAAACAATCGATGGTATCCCTTATATTATCAACTCGAACTGTAAAGCTATCGCTGATAGCAATACTGCGACTGGAGAATACGGTATCGCATATGGAGCACTTAAAAACTATGAAGTTCCAGTATTCTCGCCAGTTGAAATCGGTAAATCAACTGATTACAAATTCAAAGATGGAATCATCAGCTACAAAGCATCTGTATTCACAGGTGGTAACGTAGTCGGATACAACGGATTCCTACGTATTAAAAAGAAAGCTGCAGCTTAATAACTGAAGCAAATTAAATGTTTAAGAAAGGATTGATCTCATGGCTATACTTGATATCGTAAAAAAAGCATTACTTATCCCCTTGACAGAATCATATGCCGACGATGAGCTTTCAACTCATATTAGTAGTTGTAAAGCATACCTAACGAGTTGTGGGATTGATCCTTCTTATATAAATGATGAATCAAATCCCATGGTTAGTACAGTGATTATTATTTATGTGAAGACGTTTTTTGGCTTTAAGAATGATGGGAGTGCAAAAGAACTACCGAAGACATTTGATATGTTGGTAGGACAAATTGCATTAACTAAGGGAGCAGAAGAAAATGTATCCTAACTCACCGAACATAAGACTTAAATTAATAACTATGGATTTGATTCAAAATTCTATTGGTTCATCAACCTATCAACTTCAAAATTCAAAAGAGGTAATAGGTATAAACTTCAGCATCACATCAAACGAATATTATGAAAGTAAACGATCGGACATGCGAATTGATGTAGCGCTAAAGATTCAAAGTTTCTTATATGATGGAAGTAAACACGCGGACATAGCAGGGGACATCTATAAGATTGAACGAACCTATCAAATTGGACAGTTTATAGAACTCTACTTAAGTAAAACAAAAATTAGAAAGAGTGATATCGTTGATTACACTTGATGAACTAGGAGCAGCTATATCCAATATGGTAGACGACTATGCACAAGATATTATTGTGAAACTTGAAAAGAAACTTGATGAAACAGCTCAAGAAATCGTGAATTACATTAGAACACATGCACCTAGAAGTGGTGGTTCAAAACCATTTGCTGATTCATTTATAGCTGAACCTCAAGGTAGTGGAATTAATAAAACAATTTCTATCTTCTCAAATGAAAAAGGAAAATTGACACATTTACTGGAGTTTGGTTTTACACACCGAAGTGGTAAGTATGTAGGTCCAAGACCATTTATGCGACCAGCCTATGAATTGCTTACACCTAAAATGTTAGAAGACATCAAATCAATTATTGAAAAGGGTGATAGCTAATGCAAGAAATATTAGAAGCCTTATTTGACACGTTGAATTCGGTATTGCCTGGCAAGGTATCTTATGGAACAAGAGTAGGATTGGAGAATGATCCAAACTATATCATCTATCAAGAATTAAGTAACCGATCTATTGTATATGCAGATGACAGAGCAATAGCAAAGGTAGCTACATTTCAAGTAAGTTTAATCACTGAAAAAAAAGACTTAGGACTAGAAGAACAATTAGAAGCATCCTTATATTTTATGGGATATGAATTTGAATTATTATCTGAATTTGTCAATGAAGACAGTTCAGTCAACAGAGTATATGAAATCAAACAGGAGGTATTTTAAATGAGTAATAAAGTCACATTTGGTTTAACAAACGTACATTATGCATTAGCCACTCAAGCAGAAGATGGAAGTTGGACCTTTGCCACACCAAAACGTTTAGAGGGTGCACAAGAAATTACAACTGAAGCCATCGGTGGTAGCACACAAGTGTATGCAGATGATAAAGTGATTGCCACATTAGTATCCAATTCAGGATCTAATGTCACGCTTAAATTTACGGAGATTGATGATGTGTTCAAAAAAGACATCTTTGGTGTTCTAGAAGATACAAATGGTAATCTTGTAGAAGTCGTAAATGGCGAAACAAAGACATTTGCTTTGGGATATGAGATTCAAGGTGATATCAAAGCGAGACGTATTTGGTATTTTTTATGTACTGCAACACCATCAGGAGATGCAAGTAAGTCAAAAGCAGATTCAATTGAAGCCAACTCAATCACACTAAACATTACAGCTAGACCAATCGAATCCGGAGACAATCTTATTCTCAGAGTAATCGCAGGTGTGGGAGATGCAAACTATGCGGCATTCCTAACTACAGCACCAGCACTACCTACATTTATTTAAGGAGACAATCAAATATGGAAAAGACACTTAAACTTGGTGACAAGGATTATCGTCTCCATTCATCGCTATTTACAATTATTGACTATCGTAATGTATTCTCAACCGAGTTATTTAGTGATATCAAAAAACTAGAAAAAACGAACATCAAAAAAGAAGATGATATATCCACTGTGATTGACACCATCTTCCGAATTATCTATGTATTGCATCGACCTTTCAGCAAACAGTCCTATAACGACTTCTTAATGTCATTGGATTTCTCTGTACTAAGCAATCAGAGTGAACTAGAAAATCTAACGAATACGATAGGTGAAATGCTAGGAACGTTTCAAAAAGGATCCACACCCAAGCCACCAACAAAGAAGTGATGAAGTAAACATAACAGCGAACATCATATTCAATCTTGCTCATTTAGGTATTTCTATTGAAGATACAAAGACATTTGACATAGATACTTATTTTGAGATTGTAGAACTTGAAATGAATGTGATTAACGGATCTAACTCACCCAGAAAAGGTACACAAAAAGACATAGATGCTTTCCTAATGTAATATGTTATAATATCAACAAGGAGGGATTCGATGAAATATAAGAGATATCAAATAAATATCAATAATATTATTCCTCAGCAACATTATCTATCAAGAGATAAGTATAAATCTGTTGAAAAAAGCAAGTTAGATTTATCAGATTATGGAGATATTTTTGTTATAGAGTATAAAGATAAGGTTTTCTCAGTAGATGGACATCATAGACTATTTTATCTATACAAGAACGGAGTTACACAAGTAAATGTTGTATGTGAGCTTTCAGATAATGAACACAAACTCTATCAAATTCTTGCAGATGAATCACTTGAACTTGGATTGAAGAGTATTTCTGACTTGGAGAACAAATTTATAGATGATTATGAAGAATACAAAAGACTATGGATAGATAAATGTCAAAAGATATTGAAAGAGGAATGTAATTAGAAAACTCATTTTTCACATATGCACATCTTCGGGTGTGTTTTTCTTTTGCACTGGAGGTGAATATTAATGGCAGAAACAGTCAAAGGACTAAATATCAAACTAACCCTTGATGGAAAAGATTTAGAGAACGAATTAAACGGAATTAAAAAAGAACTCAAGGAACAAAACAAAGACTTAAGAGCGATTAATACCAACCTTCGATACGATAGTAGTAATCTTGATTTATGGAAGCAAAAGCAAACCAAACTAAATGATATCTTAGTTCAAACCAAGAAGAAACTTGAAACACAAAATCAGGAACTTGATCGTGCGAAAAAAGCTGTTCAAGTCGGTGATATGAGTCAAGAAGAGTTTAATAAGCTCAAACGAAACGTCCAATATACTGAAGCAGAAATTGCTAAGATGAATGGACAGTTGGAAAAAACATCAGATAAAATCAAGCAACTAAGTAATGCCAATTTCGAGAAAATTGGTAAACTTGGTTCAACATTAACAAAAAGTGTGACGGTACCTATTTTGGGTGCCGTTTCTGCTTTAACAGCCTTTTCAGTAAAAGCTGCATATACAGCAGATGAGATTGGTGACACAGCTGAGAAGATTGGTTTATCTGCTGAAGCCTTTCAAGAGTGGAATCATACTGCGACCATTTTAGGTGTATCAACCGAAAGAATAGAACGTGCATTTGTTAAGGTAAATGGTATTCTTGGAGACATCGCAACAGGTAATGGAGACAAGTATGCAGAAAGTCTAGCACTTATTGGATTGTCTCTTGATGATTTAGAAGGAAAAAACACCGATGAAGCATTCAATCTAATCCGTGATGCCTTAAGTGAAGTCGAAGATGAAGCAATTCGACTTGGTGTAGCTAATGACTTATTAAGTGAAAGAGTAGCAGCTGAAATCATTCCGGTTCTATCAAGTGAAGCATCAACAATAAATGATTTAAGAAATGAAGCTCAAGAGTTAGGTATTGTTACAAATGAACATGCTGCTCAAGCAGGAGAATTCACTGATGCATTAGATCGCACCAAACAAGCAGTCTCAAGTTTGGGTATTGATTTAGCAAGCACACTCTTACCGGTTATCCAAGAACTTATCATCAAAGTCAGAGACAATGTAATCCCTACATTGAAAGACTGGATTGACAAATGGAACAACATGGATTCAGGAACAAAGAAAATCATTGCTACTTTGACTGGACTCGTAGCTGCAATAGGACCAGTGTTATCTGTTGTAGGTAAAGTTGGTCCTCTTTTAAATGCTGGATCGATGGCACTTAAAGCAGTAGGAACATCTGGAATATTTGCTGGTGTAGGAATCAATGCTGCTACTTTAGGTATTGGCGCTCTCATTGCGATATTAGCAGTAGCCTTATTTCAAAGTGAAGAATTCAAGGCACTACTGGGAAGACTCATGGAAACATTCATGCAGTTACTTCCTCCAATATTAGCTATTGTCGATAGTTTGATGACAGCATTGCAACCAATCTTAGATGTGATCATTGATTTGGTTGTTATGTTAGTTGATCTATTAGTTCCAATACTAGATGTTATCCTTATGCCACTCATCACACAGATCCAAATGTTCGCTGGTATTTTGGAAGCACTAGCTCCGCTTATTACGGTTGTTGGAGAAGTTTTAAATGCAATACTAGTTCCAGCAATCAATGTACTTAAAACAGTACTCGAACCGGTATTAAAGGTTGTTCAGAAAATTGTAGAATTTATTCAGAAAATATTCGAGTGGATTGGAGATTTACCATCAAAAATTGGTGACTTTGGTGGCAAAGTAAAAGATACATTTTCAAACGTGACTGAAGGGATTTCAAACATTGCAAATAAAGTAACTGATGGTATTAGTAATTTTGCGTCAAATGCAGCTGATAAAGTGAGTGGGTTCTTTGGTGGGATTGGAGATTTCTTTTCTGATACTTTTAACTTAAAAGGATCGAGCACTGTAAATAATTCAAACTCTAGCACATCAACAAGCAATACGAATAACATCACTATAAATACAACATCACCAACCTTTGATGTGGATTCCATCAATAAGGCATTAGGAGGTAGCGTGATATGATTAGACAATTCTATCTAGAAAATGAATATGGCGATGTCTATTATTTCAATCACAAAAATCAAACACTTATTTCGCAAGTGAGTGGACTTGGTTTTTCTTTAGATATGAAGTATTTAGAGTATAGCCGATTTTATTCTCGATCAGAATATAATATTCCTTTGTCAGAAATTTCTGAAACATTAATCTTTCTAAAGGGGTATCGAGGATATAAGACCTTCGTGGATTTTATTAGTAAGAGCAACAAAGAATATAAACTGCATTATCAAAACGATGCTTTTAGTGCCTACTGTTATGTGGATATTGCAAGTCTTTCAAAAGCAGAATTAATCGCTAGTACCATTCAAAGTAATATTGTCTTTAAAAAACTATCTCTTTGGTTAAAAGAAAAATGGTATGAGATTATCGCTAACGGTTCATCTAGTGGAAAAGTTTATCCATACTCTTATCCATATTATTATTCAAGTTCTTATGAGGGAAAAGTATTTATTAGAAATGAAGGATTAAATGATGCACCCGTTGTGATTGAAATGATTGGAAGTGTGATTGATCCAGAAGTACTAATCAAGAAGAATGGAGAAGTGGTATCAACATTACGTTTATATTTAACTGCAGAAGATATAACCATTACCATCAACTCTATTCCAAGCAAACAAGAAATGGTGATGGATGAATCAGGAATCGTTACTGACATTTATGGATTGCAGGACTTTGAAGAAGACAATTTTATCTTCCTTGAACATGGAGATTATGAAATTGAATTCAAACCAGGCGTAGCTACTGAATCGATTTGCAGGGTAACTATACTAGAAGGCTATTTAGGAATATAGGATATGAAACTACTATTTCTTGATCGTAGCACACTGCAGTATAAAGATAACGCATATGTCAGTAATCAGTTTGAACTCGCACTTGATATGGTACTCATAAAGAGATCAACATTCAAAGTCAATAAGACAAACATTAACTGTACCATTGGAGATATTGTGATTCTTAAGAATGATATCTATTCATATATAGGAATCTTAGAAAGTATCGAACTCAATGATGATTACACCACGAACATAAAGTCTCTCGATTTCAGGGAGATTTTTAATTTGGATATACCTGCTACAAGTTTTACTGGTGACCTTGCTGATTATTTACATCAGATTATCACAGACTATTTTAAGCACAATTCAGATCAAAAACAGAACCTATCATATTTAACTGTAAGTAAAGAAACAAGCGTATCTGGAAGTCTTAGCTTTGAAACGGATAACATCATCAACATGTCAAGGATATTTGAGCTGGTTTCTAAAGGATATGGTATCAGCTTTAGCACAAATGTAACTTATTTAAGAGGTCGAATTACAGGTATTATTTTTAGAATTGTAAGTGTGAATCAAGGTATGGTAATCAAGAGTGATTTTTCATCTATCTTAAATGTAGAAACCAATGATTCAACCAGTCAACTTGTGAATAAAATAGTTTATTATCCTAGAAGTGATAATCAAATCTATCAAATTATCAAGACATATTATTTACTATCAACTGGAGAAATTACAGAAGATGGTACATCAGACGATAGATACACAAGTGTTATGGCCAAAGGCTATATCTATACGGATAATGATTACGAAACATTAGAAACCAAAGCTAGAAGCGAAATGGTAACCTCCAAACTGGATCACAATATTACATTTACAATTGACATGAAAAACAAGGTTTTTATTCCTTTTGAGAACATTTATCTTGGTGACTATGTCTCTTTTATTCATAAAAGAAAAACATATGAATCGGTGATAACAGGTATCACATTTAAAGATTCATTAAATTATGCAACGATAACGTTAGGAGAGTATCGAGTGAAACTAACAGAAAAAATTCAATTGCTTAGTAAAAATACAAGTGGTAGTTCAACAAGCAATATTACAATTACTAATACAGATATCGATGGAGGTGAGTTCTGATGGGATTACAAAAAATCACTTTTGAAGGTGGTAATGTCACATCAAAGATCGATTCCGATTTATATCATTTTCTATTTTCAAGTGATGTAGGAATCTTAAAAGGATTAAAAAATGAATGCGGTTATACGTTAGCCAATAATACCATTACATTCAGCGATGGTTACGTTTCGGTTTATGGAAGAATCATCTATGTTGAAAATCAGACAACGATTGGTGTAACACCAGATTCAAGTAAGTATGGATATGTTGTTTTAGGAGTAAATACGTCTGATAACACAGTCAGCTTATATTTGAAAGAGCAGACCGGTAGCTATCCATCTTTAATAGTTACTAATCTTCTGACAACTGATGGACTTTATGAACTGGCATTGTGTGCTTATACGAAAACAACGACATCAGTAACACTGACAAGTTATTCTAGAAAGTTGATAACTAACGATAAAACCAGAGTGGATGATTTAGATGATGAAATATTAAGCAAATATCTGCCAAAGCGAAGAACATTAACGCAAGTAACTGCTGGTAAATATCGTTTTTCTGGTACTAGTTCAGTTGAACTTAGAGATTCAATCATCTATGTGACTATCAACAATCATACAGTCGTGACTTTCCCAGGAGAGCAAATGTTTTTGTTTGTTGGATCTAACACATCCGTATCTTATCGATATGCTTCAGGAGATTACTCATTAAGTGTTGTATATGAAGATGGCATCGTCACATTAACAACTGGTAACACAACACACAACATCACAAGTGTGTTTACAAAAAAATAGGAGGAATTTAAATGGCTACAATTCAAATAAAAAGAAGAACCACAGCAGGAACAGGACCACTTACAGGGACAACTGGAACTGTTAAAGCTGGAGAACCACAAGTTGATTTTAATGGTGAACATTTATACATTGCAAAAGCAGATAAAGTGGCGAGTGTTTCTGTACCGCTTGCTGAATCAGATTACTTGAAAATACCTGGTGTAGATAAAGTTGACGATCAGATTGATACAAAGATTACTGCATTAAATTTAGGAACTGCAGCAACAAAGAATACAGGAACTGGCAGTGGAAACATTCCAATTCTTAATTCAAGTGGGAAATTAGCAGATAGTGTTGTACCTAAGATTGCGATGACAAATACATATGTTGTTGCAAGTCAAACAGCGATGCTTACCTTATCAAGCGCACAGGAAGGCGACGTTGCCGTTAGAACCGACTTAAATAAGTCTTTTATCCTAAAGGCATCACCTTACTCAACGCTTGCTAACTGGCAAGAACTTTTAACACCAACTGACGCAGTAACGAGTGTCAATGGTTCAACTGGTGCAGTAACAATTTCACTTGCAGGATTAGGTGGTGTTGCAGCATCAACTTATAACACACACGTTGCTTCAAATCTTCATTTAACAGAAACACAGAGAACAATTTTAAGTAATGTTAAAAATATTTATATTGGTGATTCCGATGGGATTGCTGTGGCAGCTTCTGAAACAGATTATGCAAATAATGTCATTATTGATGGCCTTTTATATGTAGCTGTTGTTGATTCAAATTATACGCCGACAAGAATTACATACAAATTAGGGATAGATGATTCAAAAGTATTAACCCCTTCATCAATTATTGATGGTGGTACTTACTAATGTCTATAATTAGAGTTAAACGAGGTTCAAGTACTCCAACAACATCTAATCTATCTTATTTAGGAGAACTAGCTTTTGATTATGGTAGTGAAACTCTATATGCAAGAGGTATATCATCTGTAGTAAAAATTGGTGGTGCATTAGAACAAGTATATTTTTATCAAGGATACTCCTATTATCATAGTTTGACATATCCATTTGATCCAGATTACATTTATAAAGTTCATGTGATTGCATCAACTCAAGGAACTTCAACAGACTCATCGGATACATATATTTACTATCGAACATCTAGTAACTCAAGTTTATATGGGGCATATATCAATCATCACTTAAATACCGAAGATACTGTTCATGATAAAAGATCTAGTACAAATACAACAGCGAAATACATTGAGGATAGTTATGCAACCGGACCGACAATTACGAGTGGAATTACAAAGGTCATAGATTTTGAGATTTCACCGACTTTTAAAGCGAACTATGTAGATACACAAGTTTGGGTAGCATATGGAAAAAGTATGACGACACTTTCTGGACAAGGTAATGGATCTATTAAGATGGTTGATTTTGTTCATACTGCTTATGGAGACTTGGGCGCTTTGTATATCAATCCAGGTATGTCTGTGGGATCACCAGATAGTATTTCAGTAACAATTTATAGAATGAAAAGAAAGTAGGAGTCATTATGGCAATTATTAAAGAACTAAATACGAAGTTTGGAGTTGGTGCATCATATCACCGAATCACAGCATTCAACATCAGTTATTCCAATAAAAAAATCACCCTTTGCGTAGCCTCATACTTAACAAAGGAAGCGCGAGCGGGTAAGAGTGAACCAATAGAAGAAGTTGATATATCAATTCCAATCGCTGATTTTAAGTTATTTTTAGGAGTGAATCCGATTGAAGCAGGATATGGTTGGCTCAAACAAAATGTCATTGGATTTGAAGATGCGGTCGATGATTATGATGCCGTTGAACCACCTCTACCTGAACCAATCGAGGAGGCACCAAATGAATGATATTTATAATCTCATAAAAGGAACATTTCCAAACACTGAAATTCTACTTATTTATTATGGGGGTTCTAAAGCATATGGATTAGATGAAAACACTAGTGATATTGATGTTACTATAGTTCTAGAAGGTTTCAAAGGAATCCTCCATTTATTTATTGGAAAATATGACCTATTTGTTTTCTCAAAAGAGGATTTTATTAAGAGACAACAATTTGATGATTCAATCATCGCTTATCATAGACAAGCTGCAGATAATATTCTAGGTATTAAAACAAATGAATATTATTTAAATCCTGTGTTTTCTGATGAATTAGAAATTATGATTTCTAATGTTGACAATTCATTTATTTGCAACTTAATAGATGCGTTATTAATCTATTCAAAGAGTGTGTTTGAAGTCAATCGAAAATCAAAAGCATTTTACCATCTGTATAGAGTCAGAGGTATGATAGAACATTATATGCAAACAGGCGTATTCGATTTAATCGTTGATGAACCATGGAAAAGTAAAATGATTGAGTATAAAGCAAACTATAAAACCAACCCAGAGGCAAATTATGAAGAAGAAATAGTATTCTTGTTTGAATACTTAGAAAATTACAGAAATGAGATGATTGAGCGTGGACTGGGATAATATCTTAAATTTATTTAGAATGGAAAACCTAATATATTGGATTGTTACAATGGTAGTCGTTATCCTTACCACAATAAAACAATTCAACAGACAAGAAAAGAACAACAAATCAAAGAACGATGAGATCATGGTTAATCTACAAAAAATAGAAAAGCAGAACGTGAAGATGATAGGCTTATTGGAACTGCATTCAAAGGACATTAAAACATTAAAAAAGGATGTAAATGTTTTAGAACATCGAGTTTCAAGACTAGAAGATTCACAAGTTAACATTTATAGACACATAGGAGGAAAAGATAATGACAACACTTGAGATAATTTTATTGGTAATATCACTTTTATTACTTGCACTTTATGTAACTTCAAAACTAGGTAAAGACCAGTCATTAAATGAGGTTATCAAGGAAGTGAAAGAAGATCTAAAAAACACTGCAGAGAATGTATATGATCTGGTAAACAAAGCAACCGATATTGTATTTGATGATTCGGTACAAAAAACCATCAAAGAATTCATTATGATTGTGGAAGAAAAAAATCAACTCGCAAAGCAAAAGGGTGAAGCTTTCCTTGCAGGTGACGAAAAGAAACTAGCAGTTATTTCACGCTTTAGTGAATGGGTGAGCAATGTTACAGGGTCAACGGAAAAGGCTGTAGAGTTTGTTGAAACGAATCAATCTCGAATCGAATCAATCATTGATGACTATGTATCTTTTACCAATAAAATGCAAGGTAAAGAATCGCTTTCTGAAGCAGAGAAAATCATAGCAGAAAAGTTGCGTCAGAAAGACGAGTAATACTTGCTATAGTGCCTTTATTTAGGTAATATGTGACATAACCAAATCAAGGAGGAAAAGAATGTTAAATCAAGTGATTTTAGTAGGACGAGTAAAGAAACTCGACAAGTTAGCAGGTATTGTTTCAATCGATATCAAGAGACCAAATGAAAAGGATTCGGATTTGATTCCTGTCAATCTCAGTGAAGGTATTATGGACAATGTCATGGAGTACTTATCGGAAAACTCAACGATAGGAGTGAAGGCATCACTTCATATTGATGACAACATCTTAAGGATTGTCGGAGAAAAAGTAACATTCATTAACGCAAAAGAATAAGCATAGATTTAGAAACTGGCCGTACTGGTAAAAAGGTACGGCTTTTTTATTTGCATTTTTTTCAATGTTTATTGGCAAATCGTGTCATACCTCGCCATTTAACTGATGAAGGAGGTATCACACATGAATTTAATTTTAAGAAAAACAGATATTAATAAGATTTTTATTACAGACCCGAACTTTTACACGAATTCTGCGGACTATGATTTAGGAGGTAGTTCGTATGAATAATGACACACTAATTAAAGAGTTAAGAGACAAAGGATATGGGTACAAAAAGATTGCTAATGAGCTGGATCTAAAAGTTGATGCTGTTCGTTATGCTTGTTTGAGAATGGAAGAAGAAAGCCTTGTTGGTTATTGCAAAAACTGTGGTCTTGAGATGAAGTCAGTAAAAGGGAAAAAGAAAAAGATATTCTGTTCAGATAGATGCAGATGGCAATGGTGGAATGAGCAAAGAAAAGGATCAAGTCACAATGAATCGATCTAATTTAGAGATGTATTACTTATCCATTGCACCCATTAAATCAATGTTTGAGGGGGGGATTTTAAGTAAATCTGAATACCTTAAAGCAGAAGCATTTTTAGCAGACAAATATTGTATCAATAAAGGTAACATTCATCGTCTTAACAACTTGACTAAACCCCCTAAAAGAGTGATATATGGTGTAACCAAAGAGGAGGTAAAAGATGAAAGAAAAGAAGATAACCAAAATCGAAGCATTATCCAAATTACCAAAGAAAACTAGAGTTGCTGCTTATGCTAGGGTATCTAATGGTAAAGATGCAATGCTACATTCCTTATCCGCTCAAATCAATTACTACAAGAAAATGATTCAAGATAATAATGATTGGCAGTTTGTAGGAGTGTATGCAGATGAAGCTCTCACTGGAACCAAAGACTCGAGACAAGAATTCCAGCAACTTTTAGAAGATTCCAAAGCTGGAAAAATTGATATGATTATTACAAAGTCTATATCCAGGTTTGCAAGGAATACAATGACACTACTTGAGACAGTAAGAGAACTTGACAAACTTAATGTTGATGTCTTCTTTGAAGAGCAGAATATTCACTCGATAAGTAGTGAAGGAGAAATGGTTCTTACCTTATTAGCATCCGTAGCACAAGAAGAATCCAGAAGTGTTTCAGAGAACATGAAATGGCGTATTAAGAAAGAATTCGAGCAAGGAGAGATCTGGGGAGGACGGTCACCACTTGGATATAGCTTGAAAAACAAGACATTTCGTGTAATTCCTAAAGAAGCTGAAGTGGTTCAACTCATCTACAAACTATATGTTGATGGAAATGGTGCTGAAGCAATTTGTCAAATACTAGATGCAAAGGGCATAAAACCAAAAGAATCTAAAAAGTGGGGTCCAACATCGATTATAAAGATTCTCTCAAATCGTAATTATACAGGTGATTTACTATTACAAAAGACATACTTAAATAATCACTTATCAAAGAAACAGGTTATTAATAAAGGAGAACTGGATCGGTATTTGGTTAAAGGAAACCATGAGGCAATCATAAGCAATGAACTATTCGACAAAGTGCAAAAACTTAAACACCAACGAGCCATTAAAAACAAATCTAATCTACCAAAGAAAAAGACATTTCTACATGGATTAATACAATGTGGAATTTGTGGTTCAACTTATACACCTAAGAAAATGAGAAAGAAGGACATTTGGATTTGTTCTAAATCAGCAAGTAAAGGTCAAGATGTTTGTGATTCTAAACTAGTCCCACACAACATAATCGTTGAAGCTTCTAATCACATTTTAGAGATGGACCAAAATAATGAGGATACATTCAAATCAAAGGTAACCAAGATAATCGTTCAAGAAAATAGGATGTTAGAATTTCATATGAAAGACGGGAAGATATTAAACTACCGATGGAAACATAAGTCTAGAAGTAAGAGTTGGACACCTGAAATGAAAGAACAAGCACGATTAAGAGCACTAGAACAGCATCATGGAGGTGGAGAAAATGCCTAAAGTCACAGTCATACCATCAACAATTAATCCTATTACACAAATGCCTATCCATGCGAATCATGTTAAGAAAGTAGCCGCATACGCTAGGGTTTCAACAAACAGCGATGAACAGTACACGAGTTACGAGGCTCAGGTGAATTTCTATAAAAAATACATTCAAGAAAAACCTGACTGGGAGTATACCGAAGTTTACGCTGATGAAGGATTATCCGGAACAACAACCAAAAAGCGTACTGAGTTTAATAGAATGATTAAAGATGCACTAAACGGTAAAATCAATCTGATCATCACTAAATCAATCTCACGTTTTGCTAGAAACACACTAGATACAATCTCATTTGTGCGTAAACTTAAAGCAAAAGGTATTGAAGTCTTCTTTGAAAAGGAAAATCTATGGACACTGGATCCAAAGAGTGAACTTATCTTAACCATTATGGCATCAATAGCCCAAGAGGAATCACGCTCCATTAGTCAAAACGTAACTTGGGGAAAACGAGTTGGTTTCCAGGAAGGTAAAGTATCGTTTGCATATAAAAGATTTCTCGGATACAAGAAGGAAGATGACAAGATTGTAATTGATGAAGACCAAGCAGTAATCGTTAGGGATATTTATCGAATGTTTCTTGTTGAAGGTAAAACACCAACAGGCATAGCAAAGTATCTTAAATCACAACATATTAAAACGCCAAGTGGTAAATCAACGAAATGGCAAACAAATGTGGTGACATCGATTCTTACTAATGAAAAGTATAAAGGTGATGCACTACTTCAAAAAACATACACAGTAAATTATCTAGATCACTCCAAAGCAATTAATACAGGACAGATACCACAGTACTATGTAGAAAACAATCATCCAGCCATTATCGATAGAGATACATGGGAGCAAGTTCAAATTGAAATTGAACGACGTAATAAGCTTGGTGCACATTACTCTTCATCTGATGTTTTTGCATCAAAGCTTATATGTGAAGATTGCGGGAGTTTCTATGGGAAGAAGAAATGGCACACGAATACTAAATATGAACGATTTGTGTATCAATGTAATAGTAAGTTTCACAAAGGAAAAGATAAATGTAAAACACCACACCTCAATGAAGATGACATTAAGAGACAGTTTATTAAAGCATACAATCTAATGGCCAAAGACAAACAACGAGTCATAAAAGATACTAAAGACATTATTAAACTACTGACGGATACTACCAAGATTGATTCAGAAATTACCAAAATAGATGATGAGATGGTAGTAATTACAGAACTCGTTAATAAACTGGTAATGGAAAATTCTAAGACAGACACGGACATTGATGCCTATAACAAGAAATATGAAAAGTTGTCGGCTCGTTATGATAAATTAAAGGATTATTTAGATGGGTTAATCACTGAAAAAGAGTCTAAACTAGGACAAAAGAAAACGATGCAAACGTTCATCAACAATTTAATAGAATCAGAAGACGAACTAGTTGATTGGAATGAACGAATATGGATGCTTATGGTGGAAAGTGCAGTTGTACATAGAAATCAAAGTATCACGTTTAAGTTTCATAGTGGTGTAACAATTAAAACGAGTTAAGTCGCTTATTAAAAAGGCGGCTTTTTTGTATTTTTATAATTAAGAAAATATGTTATAATTTTAGTTAAGAGAATATCTTGGAGGAGCACATCATGGATAACTACGAAGTTGCGATCAATGGGACTACTTTAGCTGCACGGATTCTAGGTATAGAAACTCCTAACGTGCAGTTTTTTTATAACCAAGATTTAACGAAAAAAGGAATCAATTCCATATTCTTAAAGGAAAAATATATCATAGCATTTAATGAAGAGTGGATAGAACAAGCAAATCCAATGGAGATCCAGGTTACTTGTTTCCATGAGAGTAGACATGCTTTTCAATGGAAAGTGATAAATGGTGATTATTCTGGAACTGAAGTTGAGGATTCAATTACTATTCAAAAATGGAAAGATGAAATGAGTAACTATAACTCGCCTACAAAAAAAGACATTCCAGAAGAAGAATATCTAAAGCAGGAGATTGAGATTGATGCAATAGCATTTGCACATAAGATGATGTTAGAACATTTTGGTATAAAAACTGTGATTCCTGATTGTATCAAGGGATTCATATAGGGAGGTTTGCTTAATGATTGATTTTAAAGAATTAATAATGAGGAAAATTAAAAACATGAATGGTGAATATGTAGAACTTGTATCCGGCGACATTCATCGAGAAATTGGTGGATATCCAGGCTCAAATCACAGGATGCCTTCTTGTTGTAACGCAATGAGAGATCTCATGTACAACGATGATGAAGTACTTTATTCACCAAAAAAAGGTAATGGAGCTACTTTGAAAATAAGATATTACAAGAAGAATCACAAACACTAACGGGGGTTATAAATCATGAAAAGTTTAGAATCATTGAAGAGCATTTTTAAAGAAAGAATTTTTAAGATTCCTGACTATCAAAGAGGGTATGCATGGCAAAAAGAACAATTAAAAGACTTTTGGGAAGACATTACTAATTTACCAAAGGACAGATATCATTACACAGGACTGCTTTCACTAAAGGAAGTTCCAAGTTCTGAATACAATAATGGAAACTGGGTTAGTGAGAGGTGGCTAATTAATGATTTTGGCTATAAGCCTTTTCATGTTGTTGATGGCCAACAAAGATTAACCACTTTTGTTATCTTTATTAATGAAGTCATTAGTTTAATCAAAAATCTTGATGTAAATAAAGGCAAAAAACTAGAAGATATATATATTGGGACACTAAGTTTGAAAAGAATTACTGAAGAGTATATTTATATGAAAATGCCACCTAGTTATAATTTAAGCACTTACAAATTTGGTTATGAGGTTGATAATCCAAGTTTCAAATATTTAAAGCATAAGATTCTAGGGGAACCTGACGGAGGAGTTGTAACCGAAACATTTTATACACTAAATCTAGAAAATTCAAGAAAGTTTTTTAAAGAAAATTTAGAAAATTACTATAATGAATATGGGTTAAATGAAGTCGAAATATTATTCAAAAAGGTTACACAGAATCTGATGTTTAACCTACATGAAATTGAAGATGATTTTGATGTTTTTGTTGCGTTTGAGACTATGAATAATCGTGGTAAAAAACTATCAAATCTAGAATTGTTAAAAAACAGACTTATATATTTAACGACTTTATATGAAGAAAATGAATTAAGTATTGATGGACAACAAGTTATTAGAGATCAGATTAATGACGCTTGGAAAGATATTTACTACAATCTTGGGAGAAATAAAAGAAACCCATTATCTGATGATGATTTTCTAGTTGCTCATTGGATTATGTATTTTCAATATTCAAGAGAAAAGGGCGATGAGTATATAAAATTTTTACTAAACAGTAAATTTACACCACAAAATGTTTTCACAAAAATAGAAGCAAAAATGGATACTATTGATGAAATTGAAGAAATTAGAGATGTAGATTTATCTGATGAAGAGTCTTTTGAAAATGGAGATACAACAAAAGTCAAAATGGTTGCAAAACTGTCTAGTTCAGAGATAAGTGATTATATTAACAGTATAAAGACTGCATCTGTCCATTGGTACAATTCATTTAATCCGATAAATAATAATGATTTGACAGAAGATGAACAAATCTGGATTGACAGATTAAATCGTATAGGAATAGCTTATTTTAGACCGCTTGTTTGTGCAAGTTTTATGAGAGATGATGTTGATTCAATAAAAAGAGTTGAATTATTCAAAGCGATTGAGCGATTCATATTTATTGCTTTTAGAATTGGTAGAGCAGCAGCCATTAAAGCCATTGATCCAGCACAAATTGTTGCTTGTGATGATGAACCGTTAGATTCTAAAATCTCTGATACAACACGGATAGTATAAGGGAATTTTTCTTCATCAGGTAATACTTGTAATAATGCTCTTTCGCCAAGTGCACCATGGCCAACTTCACGTCTTCCAACAAAACCATAACGTCCTGTTTCACCAACACTAAATGGTGGGAAGTTGTAATGTAGCATAAAACGTTTTGAATCTTCCAAACCTAGACCATCGATGATTTGGTTTTCACCAAGTGCACCTAAAGTTACAACACCTAAAGCTTGTGTTTGCCCTCTTGTAAATAATGCAGAACCATGTGTACGTTTTAGAACATCTACTCTTGAAAATAATGGTCTGATTTCATCAACTTTACGTCCATCAGGTCTTACCTTATCTTCAGTAATTAATCTTCTTAACTCTTTAGTTACAATGTTATCAACAACTGTCTTAACTTGTTGAATATAGTTTTTGTGTGCTTTTTCATCAAATACTTTAACGCCGTCTATTTCATTAAAAAATGATTTTTCACTGAATTTTTCAACAGTTTCTTCCTTGATTTTGTCAATTGCATGATATCTTTCTAACTTGTCAAAAATTGATACTGCTTTAATCAGTCTATCATATGCAAAATCGTGTACATCTTTTTCAACTTGTTGATCAATTTCGAAAATTTCAAAATCCATTTTTTCTGGTTTTAATTCAGCAATAATTTTTTCTTGGAAAGCAACTAAAGCTTTAATTGCATTATGTCCAAATAAAATGGCTTCTAACATTGTATCTTCATCAACTTGTTTAGCTCCAGCTTCAACCATGTTAATGGCATCTTTTGTTCCAGCTACGATAAGTTCAATTTGGCTCTTTTCAAGTTGTTCTGGTGTTGGATTAATGATGAATTCTCCATCAATCATACCTACAGTTACACCTGCAACTGGACCATTAAATGGAATATTAGATATACCAAGTACAAGTGATGAACCGAATAGTGAAGCCATTTCAGTTGTAGCTTCTGGGTCACTACTTAATACTGTGTTAATGATTTGAACTTCATTTTTAAATCCTTCAGGAAACATTGGTCTAAGTGGTCTATCAATGAGTCTTGATGTTAATGTTTCATGTTCAGAAGGTCTACCTTCTCTTCTTAAAAATCCTCCAGGAATTTTTCCACCAGCGTATAGTTTTTCTTGATAAATAACCATAAGTGGGAAGAAATCCATCGGTGATGGTTCTGTCTTTGCAGTCACAACACTTAATACTGTAGAGTCTCCATAATGGATGAATGCTGCGCCGTTGGCTTGTTTAGCAACTTCTCCAATTTCAACTTTAAGCACTCTACCGCCTAAGGTTGTTTCAAATTCTTTTTTGTTCATAATATAAAATCTCCTTCATTTTATATGTTTTCTCATATACTTTTTTTATATTTAACCTTATATATCATACCATAAAATCATGATATTTCATAATAATCTAGATAAAATCCAAAAAAAAACTGAGCTTTGGTGATGATTGTTGTTCATATCTCAGATAATTTGATAACAATCACCATAAATCGGATTTTAAATACTAAATATTTATTTGAAAAATAGTGTTATAATATATACGCCAAACAATTACAATAAAAGGAACTATAAAAGCGAGTATTTTATCCTTGAATTGTTTGGCGACGTTCCTTGGGATGAAATACTCGCTTTTGAAGTCTAAGGAACGTGCATATGTCAAAATTGAATAAAGTTTGTCCACTTTGTGGAACAATAGATTCTTCTATTAAACATGGTAAAGATACTAAAAGTAGACAAAGGTTTTTATGTAAATCATGTAATAAATCTTATATCAAAGATTCAAGTAGTCTAAAACATTTAAAATCAAGTGATTATATTTTTAAAAAGTTTTTAGGATTAATGATCGATGATACTACTATTGAAGTAATAGCAAGAAACCTCAATATAAATACTAAAACTGTTAACTATTGGAAATTTATAGTATTTAAATCACTAGAGAACCACCAAAATGATATTAAACTTAATGGTACTATATTAATAGATGAAACCTTTATTCCAATACGAAATAAAAAATATAAGATATTAAAAAACCTTAACAAAGAGATCCGAGGTATATCCTATAATCAATTATGTATAATAACAATGATTAATCTATTTGGTAAATCAGTAGCTAAGGTAGTGTCAAGGGCTATGGCTATGCCAGAGCACTACATAAATTTATTTACCCACAACATAGGGTATGTAGATAAATTTATATATGATGGTAATAAAAGAGGTTTTCAATTTATGAAAGGGTTCAATGTTGAATACATCGATGGAAAAAGAGATATAACAAATGAGCATTCAACGGATTTAGTTGATCAGTATCACTCAATATTGAAAAGACATATATTTAAACATAATGGTTTTAACATAAAAAATACGCAACATTATTTAAACTTCTTTGTATATAGACAAAATTACTTGGCATCTCATAATGTTAAAGATATGAGAAGCAAAAACAAAGTTAAAAATAAAATGATAGATGATTTGTTCAAAATCATTAAAAACACAAATAAGAAAATCACTTATCTAGATTACATGAAAGACCTGGGAATTGAAGATATATTATTAGCAATTTAGAATAAACAACAATCATCACCAAAGCTCAGTAAAAAAAATTATCGACTAAATGATTAATTAGTCGATAATTTTAGTATTTTAATTTATTATTTAAATATTTTACCGTAATATGCGTTTTCTAATATAACCTTCATATCTGCAACTAAAGGTAGTTTAGGATTTGCTGTTGAACATTGGTCTTCATATGCCATATATGCCATCGTTTCGCTATTTAGTAAGTAATCTTTTTCATCTGTACCTTGTTCCTTAAAGGACATTTGAATACCGATAGATTTACCTAGTTCATAACAAGCTTTAGCAAACATTACAACCCCTTCTTCTTTAGTTTTAGGGTTTAAACCAATAGCACGTGCTAATTCCATATACTTTTGATCTGCTACATAATACTTATATTTTGGCCAAGTAGATAGTTTTGCAGGTACCACACCGTTATATAAAATAACGTGTGGTAATAAGATTGCATTGATACGTCCATGAGGGATATGATATCTACCGCCAACCTTATGTGCCATAGAGTGTGAAATACCTAAGAATGCATTACCAAATGCCATACCTGCCATTGTAGATGCATTATGCATTTTTTCTCTTGCTTCAAAGTCATTACCATTGTCAAATGCACGCTTTAAATACTCAAAAACCATTTTTACTGATTGAATTGCAAGTGCATCTGTATAGTCATTAGCTAGTATAGAAACATAAGCTTCAACTGCATGCGTTAATACGTCCATACCTGTGTCTGCTGTAACACCTTTAGGTTGTGTAAGTGTTAGTGCAGGATCAACAATTGCAACCGTAGGTGTTAAGGAGTAATCAGCCAGTGGATACTTCTTACTTTCTTTATTATCTGTGATTACAGCAAACGGTGTCACCTCACTACCTGTACCAGAGGTTGTTGGAATACATACGAGTTTAGATTTTCTCCCTGAATCTGGATATCTAAATGCACGTTTACGAATATCCATAAATTTTTGTTTTAAGTCGTTAAAGTCTACTTCAGGATTTTCATAGAATACCCACATAGCTTTAGCAGCATCCATCGGAGAACCACCACCAATTGCTACAATTGTATCTGGTTGGAAGGACTTCATTAATTCATAACCTTTGATAACTGTTTCAATAGATGGGTCTGCTTCTACATCCGTAAATAGTTGGTAAACCACATGATTTCGTCTTAAACTTAATTGATCTGTTACTTTTTTAACATAACCTAAATCAACCATCACACGGTCCGTTACAATAACAACCTTACTCACATCACGCATTTGTCTTAAATACTCAATAGAGTCTCTTTCAAAATAGATTTTAGATGGTACTTTAAACCATTGCATATTATTTTTCCTTTCACCAATGCGTTTAATGTTTAGTAAATGGATTGCACTCACATTATCTGATACAGAATTTTTACCATATGAACCACAACCTAAAGTTAGGGATGGTATAAAGCGGTTATATACATTACCTATACCACCAAATGTTGCAGGTGAGTTCACAATAATACGAATTGCTTTTAACGCTAATCCAAATGCCTTTTTAATTGAATCTACATTAGTATGTACGACTGCAGAGTGTCCTAAACCATCTAGTTCAACCATTGCTTTAGATAAATTAATACCTTCATTTGAATCTTTTACCTTAAGTAGTGCTAAGACAGGTGATAGTTTTTCTCTAGTTAATGGCTCTTCTTTACCAACACTCTTACATTCAACTAATAAAATATTTGTATTTGCCGGTACACTAAATCCTGCGCGTTCTGCAATGTGACTTGCAGATTTACCTACTACATATGGATTTAATTTCACACCGTCAGGAAACATGAATTTTTCTAACATTTGTTTTTGTTCTTGATTACATAAAAAAGTATGTAGTTTTTTAAATTCAGCAACTGCATCATTATAAATTTCTTTATCCATAATGACTGCTTGTTCAGATGCACAAACCATACCATTATCAAAAGCTTTAGACATAACAATATCATTAATTGCTTGTTTTAAGTCGGCTGTTTTTTCAATATATGCAGGCACATTTCCAGCCCCAACACCAAGAGCTGGTTTACCACATGAATAAGCTACCTTAACCATTGCATTACCACCAGTTGCTAAAATAGTTGCAACCCCATCATGGTTCATTAATTGATTCGTGTTTTCTAAGCTAGGATTTTCTACCCAACCAATACAATGCTTTGGTGCACCTGCTTTAATTGCCGCATCTCTTATAATACGTGCAGCCTCTAAACTACAGTTTTGTGCATTCGGATGGAATGCAAAAACAATAGGGTTTCTAGTTTTAAGTGCGATTAATGCCTTAAAAATAGTGGTTGAGGTTGGGTTTGTTACAGGTGTAACCGCACATATAACCCCTACAGGATCAGCAATTTCTGTAATCCCTGTTACTTTATTCTCAGAGATGATACCGACTGTTTTTAAATGCCTCATATGATTAATTACATACTCAACTGCAAACAAGTTCTTTGTTGCTTTATCTTCAAAAACACCTCGTCCGGTTTCTTCTACTGCCATCTTTGCTAGTATACCGTGTGCATCAATTGCAGCCACAGATACTTTAGCAACGATCTCATCAATTTTCTCTTGTGTAAAGTCTAAATAATCTACTAATGCTTGGTTTGCATGCGCGACTAAAAGATTCACCTCGTTAGAGATTAGCTTGTCTTTTTCCATATTAAATTTCTCCTTATATTACTTGAATTGTTTGTTCACCTTCATTTTACATTATTTTTTTTTAAATTCAAAATGAAACTATAATGAACACGTTTTCATAATTTTACACAACAAAAAACCGGTGAATTTTCACCATTCACCGGCTATCTTTACCTATTTCTTATCACTTTTTTTTACAACTTTTTTAAGAAACTCTCTGCATATCCTTAACGGTCTTGTAAATAACATAAACCTTAAGTATATCTGATAGAATAAACCTTTTAATTGTTTCGTTTTACCATGTTTATAATACTCAAGTAGCTTACCTTTAATTTGTGCTGGATAAACTTTTTCTAAATAAGCTTGATTATCTCCACATACAAGAAAGTAGTCTGCTTTCACCTTTAAAATCCGATGCAATATCATATCCTTATTTTGACGCATAAAGAGTACACAGTCATGTTTTTTATAATCATTTGATTTTTCAATATAGACCGTTGTATTTTTTTGATTTAAAAGTGGCCACATTGAAACACCTCGTACCTTTGATACAACAAACCCTTTAACTTCTAGTTGATTTATAACTGTGTTATCAAAGTTCACGAAATATTGCCTCTGTTTTTCTTTTTATTTTTCTTATTGGATAATAATCTCTTATCTACTAAATGAATAAACTCATCACTACTTATTGTCATATCAGGGGTAGTGTCAAGAATTTTATGTAAATGAAATGAATTAAAGTATTAGAACTCTCTTTAGTGCTTTTAGATTTTTGAGCGCGATGCTTAATTGAACATTTCATTCAGTTCTGCAGTGACAAGCTTAAATCCCTTATGGATTCTCATTTGGAATCTTTGATTGTAGTCACCTGCATAAGTACCGATGAATCTGATGAGTGAATCCTCATTGGGAAACTGTTCCTTACGCTTTGTATAACGTTTCAAATGCTTATTGAAACCCTCAATCAGATTGGTCGTATAGATTGACGCCCTAATCTGTTTTGGGAAAGACAAAAAGGTAAATAGAGATGGATTATTCTTGAATCTTTCAGTTACTTTAGGATATTTCTTATGCCACGTTTGGATGAATGTAGCAAGTTTTTCTTCAGCAGCTTCCACTGATTCTTGAGTATATACTTTTTTTAAATCAGATAAGACATCAGTTCTATCTTTAACTCTAACACCATGACTGACATTTCTAGCCAAATGAACCCAGCACGACTGGTGTTTAGCCTTAGGGAATACGTTTGATATCGCATCCTTTATACCCGCTAAACCATCTGTAACAAATAGCAAGGTATCCTCAATACCTCTAGCTCTAAGATCAGATAAGACAATCTCCCAATTGTGGGCTGATTCGGTTGGAAATAGGCTGTATGAAAGGATTTCTTTATATCCTTCAGGTGTAATACCTAAAGCGAAGTATAAAGCTTCTTTAGTGACTGTATCACGTCTTACGGGTAAATAGGTAGCATCTAGATAGATTACAGCATAGCGCTTAGATAACACTCTATGATTAAATGCTTGGATGTCCCCGACCACCGCAGCTGTGATGTTAGAAACCGTCTGTTTGGTATAATGATGACCGTACATCTTCTCGATGATGCGTGATATTTCTTCAGTTGTCATGCCGTTTGAATAAAGATGAATGATCATGGACTCTACAGTGTCATTCTGTCTTTTATACGGTGTAAGAGTTTGATTTTCGAACTCACCGTTTCTATCTCTTGGAATCTTAAGTGACAAATCCCCATACTCTGTCTTTAGAGTGCGTTCATAATAGCCGTTTCGGCTATTGCCTGAGTTAAAACCTTTACGGTCGTACTTATATGAGTATGAAAGCATGTTTGTTGAGCAAAAAGGAAATCCAAAAATTGATTGGAAAATGTTTGTCAAAGGTCAACAAGATAAGGTCTCAATTGAACACATAATGCCACAGACACCATCTAATGATTATTGGCAATCGAGATTTTCCACATATAATGAAGAGCAACTCAACTACTTAAACGGGACATTAGGAAATCTTTTGCCTTTGTCTCAAAGTATTAACTCATCATTACAAAACGATAGTTTCGATGACAAAGTTCGACCTAAAAATGATAAACGTCGAGGGTATGCAGATGGTTCTCACTCTGAAATCGAGGTGTCTAAATATACTGAATGGACTAAAGACACTATAATTGAAAGAGGGTTAAAATTGCTTCAATTTATGGAAAATAGGTGGGGATTTAAATTCAAATCCGAAAGAAGTAAATTATATTTCTTAGGGTTAGATAGTTTTTACGATTTTTCTGATGATCAGTCGGAAGAAAGTGATATAATTCAAGAGTAGTCTATTTGCTTGGTACATGGGTAATGCAGGATAAACCTGTAAATATTTGGCAGAAGCCAGAAGGAGATACTTATGAAAAGTATTGAAGTTATTGTACCAAGAAAATTGATTAAGAAGTTTTACTTGCATCCAGAACCATATGGAGATGGAGCGTATGTTGTTGATTTAATCAATGGCATGTACACAGATGTGTTTTACAGAGAAGAAGGTGGATTTATAACCATTACTAGCGAAAAAGATTTGATTACTTATTTAAAGAAGAATCAATCAATTTCTAATGACTATTTCTACAGGGATGGAGTTTATTCGTTTCGTCAAATCAAGGAACAAGATCACTCGTTGTTGGAAAACTGGAAGACTATCTCTCCAATAACCATACAATTAGATGTCGCTAAAGGGCATGATTTACCAAATGAATTCATTGTCTGCTTTTATTGGATTGAAGTTGGAAAAATCGTGATCAATGATTCTAGAAGACTTACATTAAATATCTATGAGAAAGATTTTATTTCTATATTGGATATAAGTATCGTCTTGGATGATCTGCGAAAAGAACAAACTGACTAGTTCAAAATGCACTGCTATTTTATTATATGTTATTGAAAAACAATGCATTGAAATCTATTAGCAGTGCTTTTGTTTTCTGTAAATGAGCAATTTATAGGGTTCGATACCCAACAATAAATAGATAGTTGAATAACTTATTTTGATACAAAGAAATTTCCACTTAAAAATTAGTCCAAAATAAAAAGGCTCAACTAAGCCATAATTTAGGGGTGTAATTTATTCGGGTGAGGGTGTAAAAATTTTGACTAGGGGTGTAAAATTGTAGCAAAATAGGTCATACAACCCATATTGAATGCATAGGTTCGATACAGAAGCGATTTACCAATCGCCCTAAGTATCGAACTTTTTTTCATGCAAAAAGGGTGAAATCTCCTTTTTTTAAGTTATATAGTGTCATTTGGATGACAAAAACCTGTACTTAATGTAAACTAATATTTACAAAAGGTATCAGATAAAAGGCAATATGAAAAAGACTGAAAAAATTAGACATAATATCATTAACTTGAATAAAATGCCTATTGTTAAGTTATTAAAAAGTTGAAACAGACGTTCCTTTAGAAGTTGTAGATTCTAAAGATAGATTACCTGGGGTAATATAAAAATTAGAAGTTCGACTAATATTAGTGATGATTAAAATTTTTTTAAGAAGAGGAGGTTTAAGATGAAGATTGAAGTTATGTCTCATTGTGGGAATGCACCAAAAATGGAGCGCGTTATAGACTTAACAATCGCACTATCAAAGAAAGACATTGATGCTGTTAAGACTCATGTACGAGAAGATTTCACATGGAGAATAGTGGGAGAGAATCATATTGTAAAATTAGATCAATTATCTCAAACTTTAATAACTAAGCCGCAAATATTGGAGTTAACAGTTGAGAATGCATTAAGTCATGGAAAAGGAGCAATGTGCGAAGGTGTCATCATTTTTGATAATGGATTAACTTATGTCTTTTGCAATGTTGTTCAGTTTGTGAATACTGCTAGAGATGCACTTATAAAAGAAGCACATACTTATTTTATAAAAGCATAAAAAAAAGGGAAAATAGAAACCGTTTGCTAATGAAACTACCCATATAAAACAGTAAAAGATTAATTTTAATTATTTGACTTATTTCTATGAGAGACAAGTACATATGTAATACCAGATAATGCAATAATATATGTAAACCACACTAAGAGTAGTTATTAATGGCAAATTAACTAGTGCGCCTATAGATTTCTATGATTATTATATACGCAAGGAGATTTCAGATGGTGAATTCATTATGGTAAGAGTCATAGGAAAAATACTTGGTAAGCATAGATTTAGAATGGGAGATTTATTGGTTTCAATGCGTATGGAGGGAATGATAATTGGGGGCGAACTGGAAATCGTAAAGGATGATGAAATAAAATATAGAAGTATTCTTAAAAAAACCAAGAGTTTTTGTGATAGAAAATAGATACAGTACGCTTCACTCGCCCATTTTATTACTGCTCTAAAGCATAAAAGAGAGAATGATGCTAAAGAATGTATCAGGATGGATAAGCAAGTCTCCCTAGGTGTTAATGTCAATACTAAATTTACCAATAATGATGGAATAAAATTAACTCTAGGTGGCTATTCACCTATTCAATATAGGTTAATGAATCAACAAATGATATAAAACTACAAAGAACATTAAGTACAAGAAAATGGTATCAATTAATAAAGTCCCATTCTCACAAGTTTTATATTTTTCAGATATTGTTAAACAAGAAGGATGGTCAAACTTTTTTGATACTAGAGCATCAATTAAAGAGAAAATAAATAGAGTAATGATTGAAACAGTAGTAAACCTTTAGGGTTGATATTTATATTTCATGGGTTCGATACCTAACAATAAGCAGATAGTTGAATAACCTATGTTGATACAAAGAAATTACCACTTGAAAATTTGTCCAAAAAAAATAAGCTAAACTAAGCCATAATTTAGGGGTGCGTAAATATAGGTCAAGGGTGCGCAAATTCGTACTTGGGGTGCGCAATTGTATTGAACTGTATAGGGTAAATACACATTCATATTTGGCAGTTCCCTTTGTTAAGCCGTTTTTATAGGGGTGCTAAAAATCAGTTAAGGGTGCTAAAATTTTTGATAGGGTGCTAATTTGTATTAAAATAGGTAGTGTCACACATAAAAATCATGAATCGGTAAGTAAAAACTACCAAATATCACATAAAAATGCCCTATTAAGGGCATTTTTTAATAATATGAGTCTATCAAGAGAGCTTAGCAGTTTTTGAGATAGACTTTTTCTTTGCGCAAAATTGAAATTAAAATTTAAGGTAACACGGAGTTGAACTTCAAGTGAAAATTATGTAATGTATTATCATGCAGGATAGATTTAATTTATATTAGGATGGAAATATAACTTAATGGATGTATTGTAGACTGAATGGAGACATTTATTCATGGTATAATGATTTAAATTAAGAGATTAAATGTTTGGATGAATAATATTTAAATTGAGTCAATAGAAGTGTTATTGTCCACTAAAATCTCTACCAACAATATAACAGCTATTTCATAACATATATATAAGAAAGTTTAAGATGATGTATATGAGTGTAACCAAAAAAATTGTCATTATTCTTGGTAGTTTTTTAGTCATAGGTGGTTTAATAATTGCAGGATTACTATATTTTAATTCCGCTTCATATAAAGTATCACAATTAGAAAATGAGTGGAATATTAATTTACCTAATGGTATTAAACTGGAATATGATTCAAAAAAAGTTCATATTGATGGCAGCATTCACTATTATGTTTTTACAACAACTAGTGAACTTACAGAAACAATGTTTACAATAGGGGATGATATTAGCAAAGATGATTTTGAAACTTCATTTATTAGTGCAATGGAAGGTCTTGGCATTTCATCTGGGAAAATTAATATTCCTTCTGAATTTTATCCGGATCTTAATGAAAATTATAAATTTATACTATTAAATAGCGTCGGTGGAGGTGGTAATAGACATAAATACTTCTATTTAGTATATCTTCCCGAAACTAAAAGAATTTTTATATGTAACCAAGTTTCTCAGTAACAAAAAAATCTATTAAATAAAAGGTAACATCTATTCAAGAGATAAACTGAATAGATGTTTTTTTATTGTAGAAAGGAACACTTTCTTTACTTTACAAAAATAGTGTCACCCTACTGAGACCATTCATGAATTTTTGTGGTACATAGCTATTTTTACTAACTTTAAAACGGAAAAAACAGTTGACAATAATTTTAAAAGAAAGTATAATGAATGTATGAGCATATGTTCATATGAAAGTGTGAGGTAATAATATGAAAAATTTAGAAATGGATGTATGTGCTTCAAATATTATACATCCTGAAGCGGTAAACAAAGCAAAAGAGAGTTTACCAAGTGATGATCTTATATTTAATTTAGCAGATTTTTTCAAGACCTTCGGTGATTCAACACGTATTAAAATTATATGTGCATTAATGGAAACCGAGTTATGCGTTTATGATTTAGCAAATGTAATTAATACATCTCAATCTGCAGTATCACATCAATTAAGAGTATTAAGACAATCTAGGTTAGTAAAGTACAGAAAAGATGGTAAAACAGTTTATTATTCATTGGATGATGATCATATTAAGTTACTTATAAGCCAAGGACTAGATCACCTTTTACATAAATAGAAAAGAGTGCGAGATATGAAAGAATATAGATATCATTTAAAAAACATAAGTTGCGCAAATTGTGCAGATAAAATCGAAAGTAAGAGAAATACAGGAGTGAACTGACACCAAAAACCTGTACTTAATGTAAACTAAGATATCTGCAGGAGGTATCTCATGAAAGATAAAAAGAAGAAGAATAGGTTATAGAGCAAAGAATTTAAGTTAAAGGTCGTTTTAGACATCATTGAAAATGAACTTTCATACAGCCAAGCAGCGCGAAAATACGATATGTATTTAACATCAGGGAGTCTAAATGATACATTGCCTGCTAGATGGGTTTATCAGTATAGACTTTATGGTAAAGAGCGTTTCTTTCAAACACCAAAAGATTATCGTAAGAATCCAATTAGAAAGTTCCATACACCATCAAAAGAGGTAGAACAAAATTTAGAACTCAAAGTCAAACATCTTGAAATGGAACTTGGATATACAAAAAAACTTATCGCCTTAGTCAAAAACAGGAACGAACAAACAAAGATACCGAGTAGTCAAGGAACTAAGGCGAAAATATGCATTAAAAGATCTACTTCTAATATCAGGACTTCCAAAGTGAAGTGTACCCTATCCAAGGGGTATTTACCTATACAATATAGGTTAATGAAACAACGAATGATATAATAACTACAAAGAACATAAAGTACAAGAAAATGGTATCAGTTCAGAATCTAGTATTATACTTGACAGAAATAATTCATTAGAATAAAATATGAATAGATGAACATATATTCAACTGAAATGTAATGTTCTTAGGAGGTGAACAAGATGTGCTCTGACGGCAGCATCAATTCTTTCGATTTTGATTCTGTAAACCAAGCCAGTCGATTGTTTAAAATTATGTCAAATTTAAACCGGATTCGAATTATTGCCTTACTGAATGAAAATGATATGACAGTAACTGATGTGAGCAAACAGCTGTCACTTGAACAGAGTGCGGTATCACATCAACTAAGATTACTTAAAGACGCTAATATTGTTGCTTCAACAACACGAGGAAAAGAGCGAATTTATCGTCTTGCAGATTCACACATTTACACAATTTTTGAACAAGCATTACAGCATGTAAGGGAGGTAAAACTACATGAAAAACGAGCATAACCATTCTCATGATCATAAACATGAAGAAGGAAAAGAGCATAATCATAAGGTAAATGAACATACCGATCACGACCATGAAGGACACGAACACAGCCACGGAGGTGGAAATTCACTTATTTTATTCTTTATAGGACTAGCAGTTTATTTACTAGCAATGTTTGTAAACAATGATTTGTTTAAAAACATCATGTATCTATTGGCCCTCTTCCTTTCAGGTTATCATATTATCATAGAAGGAATTAAGGATACAGTTACTTTAACGATTAAAAGGAAACGGTTCACCCCAAATATCCACTTATTAATGACGATTGCTGCTGCAGGTGCATTGATTATTGGTGAATACCGAGAAGCAGCACTTCTGATATTGATTTTCGCTGGAGCACATTTCCTTGAAGAATATGCAGAAGGAAAGAGCAAGAAGGATATCACAAATCTTCTCAAAATGAATCCAACCACTGCTCGATTAATTAATGAAAACGGTGAAATCGAGATTGTTGATGTTAGTGTATTAAAAGTTGGTGATCGTTTGAGCATTTTAACTGGGGATCAGATTCCGACTGATGGTATGGTAATTTCAGGGAAGTCTGCAGTTGACCAAGCTTCTATTACAGGTGAAAGTATTCCTGTTGATAAAGTAGCAGGTGATCCATTATTTGGAAGTACAATCAATGGAACAGGAACTTTAGTTATGGAAGTAACAAAAGAAAGTTCAGATACTGTGTTTGCAAAAATTGTTCAATTAGTTAGCCAGACTCAGAAGAGCATTTCTAAAACAGCAGCGATGATTAAGCGAATCGAGCCTGTATATGTGACAATTGTTATTTTGTTGGCTCCAGTATTCTATCTCTTAGGACTCTTCTTGTTCAAATGGACAGCGGAAACGAGTTTTTTCAGAACAATGGTCTTTCTGATTGGCGCATCACCATGTGCATTAGCGGCAACAGATATTCCAGCTACACTTTCTGCAATTAGTAATCTTGCGAAGCGTGGAGTATTATTCAAAGGTGGTTCATATTTGTCGAATCTATCTGATCTCGGCGCTGTTGCCTTTGATAAAACAGGAACACTCACACAAGGGAAGCCAGTGGTTACTGATACTTACTTTGTATCAAAAGTGAAAGAATACAAGAAACGCGAATATAACTCAATCATAGTATCGATGGAGAAAAAGTCAAATCACCCACTAGCGGATGCAATTATCAATTATTATCATGATGTCGATACACTTGAATTTGATGTTGAAAATCTTGTTGGAGTTGGACTAAAAGCAACTTATGGTGATGCAAACTTTAGTATAGGGAAACCTTCATCATACAAAACCATATCAGACGAAATCACAAAGCATACTGAAAAATATGAATTTGAAGGTAAAACAGTAGTTTACTTTGGTTCCAATGATGAAGTACTTGGGCTTATAGCCATTCAGGATGTTCCTAAAAAGAGTTCAAAGGAAGCAATACAATACTTCAAAGATAATAATATCCACACATTGATGATCACTGGAGATGCTCAACGAACTGGTGAAGCGATCGGCCGCCAACTTCAAATTGACGAAGTTCGTGCCAATGTTCTTCCAGAAGATAAATCTAAGATTATTACAGATCTTAAGAAAAATTACTCTATTGTAGCGATGTTAGGAGATGGTGTAAATGATGCTCCTGCACTTGTTGCTGCCGATATCGGGGTTGCTATGGGCGAAGGAACTGACATTGCCATTGATGCAGCTGATGCTGTCTTGATGAAAAATGATCTGAACAAATTCGCATATACACATAAAGTTGCAAAGAAATTGAGAAGCATCGTTATTCAAAATATTATCTTTTCGATGATTGTTGTACTCTTCCTAGTTACTGTTAATATTCTTGGGTTAATGAACATGTCATATGCAGTGTTGATTCATGAAGGAAGTACATTAGTAGTTATACTTAATGGACTTCGGTTACTCAAACAAGTCAATTGACGAGAAAATGTAAAATGATATATTGTGAAAAAACATTATGATAAAGGAGAGTTGGATTTATCAAAACAACACAAAAAGCAATCATTACGAAAAGAACGAAAGCGATATTTGCAACGATTGTATTTGTTGCGATTCTCTTTGCAGTAGATCAGATACTAAAGATATATTTCTCGACAAACTACGGACTTAATGAAACTGAGACAGTTTTTGCTGGATTTCTAAATATTGGTTATATCAGAAACTACGGTGTAGCATTTGGAATGTTTAGTGGAATGAAATGGACGATTGTTTTGATTGGATTAGTTATGAGCATCTTGATTAGTACTGTTCTTGTAAAATCAAAGCAGGTTTATATAAGGGTTGCGTTGGGATTAGTACTTGCCGGTGCAACTGGAAATCTGTTTGATCGGTTAAGTGTTGGCTATGTTATTGATTATTTGCAGATGCCAATATTGCCGGTTGTTGGATCCACAATTTTCAACATATCCGATGTATATATTATTGTTGGGTGTGCAATTATTCTCTTTTTTGAAGTAAGAAACAAGCCTAATTCCAAAAATGACATGCCAGTTCAATTCTAGTATTAAATGTAAGCCAACAATGGAAATTATACGCAAAGTGAGGTATGGTTTCCATTTTTCTTTTGCTTGTTGAGGAACATCAGGATTTGGAGAGACTCAATCAAAATCAGAAAAGCCCGATGTAATCGTCAGTATGGTTTTAATAGTGCTAATACACAGTAAGAAATAGAAGGAGAAAAAAGAATTCAGTGAAAAAGAAAATTGCATTGTATTTGTCCCAAGCAAAGATTGATGAAATTGAACTGATACCAAAAACCTGTACTTAGTGTAAACTAATATATATGCAGGAGGCATCATATGAAGGATAAAAAGAAAAAGAATAGACTATGGAGCGGAGATTTTAAACTTAAAGTGGTCCTAGATATCATTGAAAATGAACTCTCATACAGTCAAGCAGCACGTAAATATGATATGTATCTATCATCAGGAAGTCTAAATGATACTGAACTGATACCAAAAACCTGTACTTAGTGTAAACTAGAATATATGCAGGAGGCATCATATGAAGGATAAAAAGAAATTGTATCAGATATAAAAGAAGTTTCGGGTCATGGTATAAAAGCTAAGGTTAATAGCGATGAAGTATTGGTAGGAAATGCTCGTTTAATGGAAAGAGAAAATATTTCATTTGAAGAATCATCTGCATTAGGGTCTATCTTGTATATCGCTATTAATAAAAAATATGTTGGTAATATTGTTGTATCTGACCAAATTAAAAAAGATTCAAAAGAAGCAATAAAGCTATTGAAAGCATTAGGAGTTAAGAAAACCATAATGCTAACAGGAGATAAAAAATCTGTTGCAACTAGTGTTGGCAAAGCATTAGGGTTAGATGAGATTCACGCTGAATTACTTCCTGAAGATAAATTAAATAAAGTCGAAGAACTTTTAAACAGTAAGTCAAAACGAGGTAAGCTCTTCTTTGTTGGAGATGGTATAAATGATACACCAGTACTTGCAAGAGCTGATATCGGGATTGCAATGGGTGGACTTGGTGCAGATGCCGCAATTGATGTAGCAGACATTGTTATTATGACAGATGAGCCATCAAAAATTGTAACTGCGGTAAAAATTGCTAGACGAACAAGAAAAAATTGTATGGCAAAACATCATATTAGCATTAGGTGTTAAAGCCTTCTTCTTAGTTCTTGGTGCATTTGGAATAGCAACAATGTGGGAAGCCGTTATTGCTGATGTAGGCGTCTCGTTGATAGCAATCCTAAATGCAATGAGGGTGCTAAAAAATAAGTAGAGTGTCAATTTGTAAAAGGATAGAAAGCATCACACAGTAGAGTAAATGGGGCCTAAACCCTATAAAGCACTGTTGCAATAAAGAGATTAACAACATAATTAGAAGTAAAAACCAATAAATATGTTATTAAGGTATTTTAGACAGATTTTAACCATGTAAAGGTAAACATATTTCATGCAATTTTGATGTTTCTTTAATACATACAAGGTCGATTTTGCAAGCAATACGGTTTTTTCAACGCAGATTGAATGAGACAACATATTATTAAAAGTGACGGAAAATGGACAAACCTAATTGGACAAACAATTATATTGTTTTTATAGTATAATTGTAATAATCAGTTATCTCTTTATGACTTATCAAAATATGAACTTTTAGCATTATTTATAGTAAACTTAGTCTAGAGGTTGTAGTAAAGTTAGTCTAGAGGTTATCGAAAACAGTGATAAAGTCCATAAAGACAAGACAATTTGACATACAAGGGTTTGATACCCAACAATAAGTAGATAGTGGAAGACCCCATTTTGACACAATGAAATTGCTGCTAGAAAAAGTCGAAAAATAAAACCTCTAAACTAAGCCATAATTCAGGGGTGTAATTTTTTCGGGTGGGGGTGTAAAAATTTCCGTTAGGGGTGTAAAATTGTATCAAAATAGGTCATACAACCCATATTGAAAGCATAGGTTTGATACAATTGTATCAGGCCTTTTTTTGCGCTATATAGGGCCGTTTCTCCTTTTCTTTAATATTCGATGCACTAAAAAGTAATTAATTTTTCCCGTATTTTGAATGTTTGAATAGAATTTCTACACGATTACATTTCAATTTACACGATTTAAAATGGATTTACACGATTATATTTTTTAGAAGATTTCTATTGAGTTGTAGTGTATAATATAACTGTTGTTTGGCTAAAAATAGCTTATGCAACTTTCCGTTGCTAAATTGTAAGTACATCTATTCTTGAGTAAATTAGTTCTTTTATATAGTATTGAATCAAAGGAGGAGTTATCATGGAATATTTTGGATTGAAATTACAAACGTTAAGAAAAAAAGCATCAATGTCACAAGATGATTTAGCTTCATTAATTGGTGTTAGTAGACAGGCAATTAGTAAATGGGAAAGATCAGATGGATTACCTGACTTATATAATGTGAAGAAAATTGCTGAAGTATTTAATATCACTATAGATGAGTTGATGGATATTGAAATCAAACCAATTGATAAGGATAAAATAAAAACCAACAAATTGGCACTTGCATTTTTAACAATACCAGGAGTGATACTTGGATTCTTATCAATTATTGCTCTTATAGGTTTTATTGGGGGTGTAATTATATGATTGTTCAAGGAGGATTTACTTTCACAACATTATTTGGTTTAATCATACCTGTTATCGGTGTAACATATTTGTTTTCTCTTTATAATCTTTATATAGGTAGAAATCCTCAAAAACACAAATACATTGTACTTGGGTTGAATTTTGCTTTTCTATTCGTATATATTGTTTTGTTATTCAATATACCTGAGTATAATCATATCCGACTTATCGTATTACTTATCTTGATTTTGGGTATCATCGTTCTAGGTATTGTTGGTGGATTCATGTACGAACAAGAACGCAGTAGAAATTATATCGATAAGTATGCTCATATAACAAAAAAATTAACGTTGATTCTAAAATTTACATATGGATTTGTTGGAGTTGTTTTTGTAACGTTCTTATCGTATACTTTACTGACACATGAAATACAAGTTGTAAATAGAATTTCATATCATTATGAACTAGGAGATGATCTTGGTGCACCTTTATATGGTTATTTAGAGGTGTCTATAGATGATGAAGCCACTATGATTGTTGAAGGGATTCACTTAGATTATTCAATTGAGGATATCAATCAGGTTGAAGTTTATGTTAATGATACATTGATACATAGTAGTGTTAATATTGAAGGATTTCTACTGAATGAAAATTATAATAGCGCGTATATTGAAGTAATCGATGAACAGCCAGAGCAAGGATTTCTGTTAAATTATGAATTCGAGTATGACTTTGATTCAATGAAAGATTTTGGATCATCAGTAAACATAAGGATAGTGTTAACTACACATGACAATGAATATACTTATGAGTATTCCAATGTAGATTATAGTTATGGATATCAAAACAAGCTTGTACCAATCTGGGTGAAGGAAGAAAATTAAAGTTAGAATTTTAAATTGAGGTTTGATACAATTGTATCAGGCCTTTTTTTGCGCTATATAAGGACGTTTCGACTTTTGTGCACTGCTACGAAAAAGTAGGACACATTCCCCCTCCCTTTCCAACAATAATGTAGTATAATAACACGAAGGAGTTGATAATGTGGTAAATCAATACAGTTTAGACTTTAAACTTAAAATAGTAAAGATGATCTTGAATGAAAATATATCGAAACATCAAATAGAACGAACATATAGTGTAGCTAGGAAAACACAAAGAGAGTGGGTACGTAAGTATCAAGCTGAGGGTATAAGTGGATTAGTAAGTAAGAGAAAAATCAAAGATCAGATTCCAACAAATCAGGAACCTGAATCAATTGAATCTTTAAAACATGAAATTCTTATGCTTAAGGTAGAAATAGAGAGGTTAAAAAGAGGGTATTCAAGTGAAGAGGCAAATTATGTAAAAAAAAACTGACCTTTGGTGAAAAAAGTTGATAGACTTATCTATTCTCCAAAATATCAGTAATACCTTTATCATTTAAATATGTTTCGTAATTAATTGTCTTTCTGACACTTTTAACTCTTCTCAATAAATCAACACTCATTTCATTTTTCAATGAAATTTGTTGTCTTATGTTTTTAATATGATGTGAAGCTAGGTAGTTTTGTCTGTATACAAAAAAGTTTAAATAGTGTTGAATATTCTTCAATTTAAACCCTGCATGTTTGAACAAGTATCTTTTTATATTGCTATGATAGGAATCCACCATATCTGTAGAATACTTCATAGAGACATCTTTACGGGCATTTATTTTTTCACAAGGGAACTGATTCATAAATTGATACTGTTTGGTGTTACCGTCATGAATAAACATCTTTGGGTATTGTACATTTTCATTAAATAGATCTATATAGTGATGTGGAAGTGCCATTGCTCTAGATGAAACTTTAGCTACAGATATACCTTCCAAATTAATCATTGTAATGATACATAATTGATTAAAAGAGAGACCTCTAATGTCTTTACCATCGGGTCTATAGATTTTAAATTGCTTTTCTCTAATACTAACAAATGTTTCATCAATAAGAATCGTACCAGTAAGTCTAATACTTGACTGATAAGTTGAAAGCGCGTGAAATACTAGATACCTATGATAATGTACAGTCTTGATATCTATGTTCATATTCCTTGCGATAACTTCAAGGGTTACATCGTCTATCATATAACCAATGAATTTTTTGATTTGATAATCACTGAAATGTAAATGCTTGGTTGTAGAATGATTTTGTATAAATGTTTTTAGACACTGTTTGCATTTATATCTTTGCACATGATGTTTGTCTTTTCCATTTTTTATGAGTGAATCGATCGATCCACATTTTGGACATGTTTGGCTATTCAATTTCATATGACGTTCCGTATACTACAAAAGCGAGTATTTCATCCCAAAGGAACGTCGCCAAACAATCCAAGGATAAAATACTCGCTTTTGTAGTTCTTTTTCATGATTGTTTGGCATAATTATTATAACATTTTTAAGTTAAATTTTATTTTTAAAAAGATATTCATACTTATTTGCTCTATCTAGAGAACAACTGACTTTGTATCAACTTTTTTCACCAAAGGTCAGAAAAAAAAACAAATCTTGAATTATGAGTATACTTTAGTTCATAAATTTAGAATCAAGTATTACATAAAAGATCTATGTGAATATATGGGAATCACAAGAAGTGGATATTATAGATGGCTACGAAGAAGAGAGAATAAAACAGAGAGACAAGAAACAAAGGAAACATTAAAAATGTTGGTTAAGAATTATCATTCAATTCATCCTGAATGCGGCTATCGAGCAATCAGAAAAATGATATTGAATGAAACTGGATGGATCGTGTCATTTTATTCAGCATATCAAGCATTTAGGGAAATGGGGATATACTCAAGAGCCCGAAGAAAAGCATTTAGAAGGCCAAAAGGAGTATCCGATAAGTTTCCGAATATCATTAAAGGTGATTGGTCTACAACAAGACCATTTGAGAAAGTGTGTAGTGACACAACAATGCTTAAACACGATGGTAAAAAATATGATTGGAACATTCATATTGATGTCTATAATAATGAGATAGTCGGATATGATTTAGCTAACTATCATCACGGAAATGGAGTGATGAATCATCTTCGTAGTTTATATGATTTTTTACGTATAAAAGAAGAAAGAGGATACGGTGAAGAACATACCATCTTACATAGTGATCAAGGAAGAGTGTATTCATCAGTAAAGTTTGAAAAAGCACATAAAGATTACCCAATAACAAGATCAATGTCTAGAGCAGGAACACCTACGGATAATCCAGTTATTGAATCGTTAATTGGATGGATCAAAGGGGATTTAAAACAGTACATGAAACTTCATGATTTCTCAGATATTCATACAGCTATAGAACTATATGTTCAATACTTTAATAATCATAGATTAGCATATCGTCTTGATTATGTAACTCCAGTTGAATATAGAATGATTAATGGATTTACATAAACACATAAAAATGATAAAATAATAGCAACAAAGGAAAGTTGCATGTCGCTATTTTTATGTCTAGGTAGGTACCTATGTGTCCTAGAAAATCATAGCAGTGCATATAATTAATCATATAAGGAGAATATAAAAGTGTTTTTTTTCAAATCGAATTCCGTTTCATGGCGTGATATTAAAGATACAGATATTGTTATTGATGTTAGAGAACCATATGAGTTTCAATCCTTTAATCATAAAGGTGCTAAAAATATACCATTAGGACAAATATCTAAATACAAAACAGATAAAAAAGTATTTGTAACATGTCAATCCGGTATGAGAAGTAGAATGGCCGTAAGAATTTTAAAGAAAAATGGTGTGGATGCAGTAAACATTAAAGGCGGCATGCTTAAATATTACACAAGGGGGTGATTTTATGAAGAAAATAGTAGTTATTGGTGGCGTGGCTGGTGGTATGAGTTTTGCAACAAGATATCGCAGACTAAATCAGACAGATGAAATCACCATATTTGAAAAGGGTCCATTTGTATCCTTTGCTAATTGTGGCTTACCTTACTATATTTCAGGTGAAATAGATAGTAGAGATAAACTTTTAGTTGCTAAAGACACAATGTTGATGGATAGATTTAATCTTATAATCAAACAAAATCATGAAGTAGTTAAAATTGATCCTAATAATAAACAAGTTATTGTAAAAAATGATGGTGTAGAAAGTACTTATCCATATGATAAACTAGTTATTTCAACAGGCGCAAAACCAATCATTCCTCAAGTAAAAGGCATGGATACAATTCCATACTTTACACTTAGAAATATACCGGATTTAGATTATATTATGAATTATATTCATATGAACAATCCTAAAAAAGTTGCGATTATTGGTGCTGGATTCATCGGGTTAGAAGTTGCTGAAAACCTAAAGAAATTAGGGCTTGATGTATCGATTATTGAAAGAGCTAACCAAGTACTAACACCACTTGACTTTGAAATGAGTCAATTTGCTAAGTTGGAATTAGAAAACAATGGTATTGATGTTTATACCTCTAAAGACTTATTAGAGATTAGAGATAATAAACTAATCTTTGATGATTTAGAGTTACATGCAGATTTCATTATTAGTTCCATTGGCGTAGTGCCCGAATCAGGTCTAGCTGTTCAAGCAGGTATTGAAGTTGGTATGAGAAATGGTATCAAAGTTGATGAATATTTTGAAACTTCCGTTAAAGACATTTATGCTGTGGGTGATGCAATCATCGTTAAAAACTTTATTACAAACGAAGATACTTTAATACCTCTAGCAAGTCCTGCAAATCGTCAAGGACGTCAACTAGCTGATATATTAAATGGACTTGATGTGAAATATCAAGGTACATTAGGTACCTCGATTGTGCGCTTATTTGATCAAACATTTGCCTCCACCGGCTTAAATGAAAAACAATTAGTTAATAAAGATTATGAAGTTATACATTTATTAGCAAACGATCATGCAGGCTATTATCCAGGTGCTACATCAATTAACCTAAAAGTAATCTTTGATCCGAAAACCCAAAAGATACTTGGGGCACAAGCAGTTGGTAAAAAAGGCGTGGACAAGCGTATTGATATTATTGCAACAGCAATAAAATCCGGTTTAAAAGTTACTGAGTTACAAGAATTAGAGTTTACATATGCACCACCATTTGGTATTGCTAAAGATATTGTGAATTTAGCAGGCTATGTAAGTCAAAATGTTATTTTAGGTCTATCTAAGACTGTTCAATGGCACCAAGTTGATGCGCTCATTGAAGAAGGTGCTTTCTTTGTTGATGTTAGAAATTCATCAGAAGTAAGAAGTTTAGGTAAGATAAAAGGTGCATTAAACATCCCGATCGATGAATTACGTTCAAGATTAGATGAAATACCTAAAGATAAAAAAATAGTACTATACTGTCAAAGTGGTACAAGAAGTTACAATGCTGAACAAATTTTACGGCCATTAGGTTATGATTGTTATAACCTAGATGGTTCTTATAGTATCTATTTAAGAATGCACAGAAAATCTATAGAATTTAATTGTCAAAAAACGTTTTTTGATAGTAGTTTCGGTATGACGTTTGAATTTCCAAAAAACAAGGGTTCGATTCCCAACAATAAGTAGATAGTGGAATAACCTATTTTGACACAAAAAAAATTACACTTGAAAATTAACTCAAAATAAAAAGGCTAAACCAGGCCATAATTTAGGGGTGTAATTTTTCAGAGTGGGGGGTGTAAAAATTTCCGCTAGGGGTGTAAAATTGTAGCAAAATAGGTCATACAACCCATTCAACGAGCATAGGTTTGATACAATTAGGTATCGAACTTTTTTTTATTCATTTTATGATATAAAGGAAGTACTAAAATCCTTTCATCTTTGTGATTCAATGAAACGTTGTTATGTATTGAGATGATTTTACAGTATAATATATGCGTATAGGAGGTAATGTTATGACGTTTGGTGAGAGAATTAGAACTAATAGAATTAAAAATAACATGAGTCAAAAGCAACTTGCTGAACTGCTGAATGTAACACCTCAAACAATTTCAAAATGGGAGAATGATTTATCAGAACCAGGATTTCAAATGATTACTGATATGACAAATATCTTTCATATCTCACATGACGAGTTGTTTATTGGAGAAACAGAAATTTTATACAAAGGATCCATATATACAGCAACAAAAGATTTGCGAATGAAAAAATATTATGATTTCTTTGTAGGCTTCTTGATTTTCTTATCTCTTGCGATGATTATTACAACTGCCTATATTTCAACTATTGAGATATTAACATGGCATTTTACATTCGGATTTGGTATATTCACAATGTTTTGGTTATTTCTACTATTCATGATAGCTAGATGGAGATATATCTACTTGGATTCACCGAATGATTTACTTGATATTTATCATGATAAAGTGGTCATTCAAAAAGGTGATTTAACGGTTCAAGGGAACATAATCAAGCGCATTGACATAAAAAAATATCAATTTTATACAGGTATTCGTGTATATGAGAATAATGGGTATTTGAAAATCTTAACAACAGATAATCAAATGTTAGTTGTGAGAGATATAATCGACATTGAGGATTTGAAGAAAGTAATATATAAAGTGAAAATAAATAATAATAAGGAGGAAACAAAATGAATTATTTATGGGGAAGTTTAATGGCTTTGATTGGTTTATTTTTATTAGTGAGTGCTCTGAAGAAAAGTGAGTTTATCATTTACAAACTTTTTGTAGCAAGAGCTAAGTTACTATGGGGAGATAACGTGCATTCATTCTTCGTTGTAGTAGGGGTCATATTGATGGGTTTAAGCTCATTGTTCTTTTTTGGGATTTGGGGATAAATAACAGAAACCCAAGAAGATGATGTCTTAACTGTTTGCTTTGGAATCAATCAATTTGTATTTATAGAATGAAATGTGAGTTCGATACCCAACAATAAGTACATACTGAAGAAAACCATTTTGACATAAAGATATCATCAGCCGATTATCACTCTGAAATGAAACCTCTAAACTAAATCACAATTTAGGGTGTAAAATTGTAGCAAAATAGGTCATACAACCCATATTGAAAGCATAGGTTTGATACAATAAAGCGATTCACTAATCGCTTCGTTATCAGACTTTTTTTATTCTCCTAGATGTATGATCATTCCCTATGTTTTCCTTATACAAATAAATAGTGTATAATTTTTAAAAAAGAGGAATCCAAAATGAATATTATAGAAGAGTATGAAAAATACATAGCTAAGATTGGCGATAGAAAAACATTATACAGATTAGTAGCGAATAGATTTGATGTTAAGATGGCCTTATATCCTGGTAGCCATATAGATATAGGCGCTTCTCTAGTCATTCCTAATGTTACATATATTGATAATTATAAAGGAACTATTCAGTTTTTTAAACACTTAATTGAAGTTAGAAATTATATAAACATGAACAAAGAGTATCCAGAAGAATGCACTATAGAATTTTTTGGATTGGATTATAATGAAAATATTAAACTAGATAAAGTAGACATGATAATTTCACAATTTGCAGGATTTGTTGGACAAGCAACGAAAAAACATTTAAAAAAAGGTGGAATTTTACTTTGTAATGACAGTCATGGAGATGCTACATTAGCATATTTAGATGATGATTATGAATTCATAGGTGTAGTTGAATCTAATAATACAATCATTACTGATGAACTCGAAAAATACTTTAAATTTGCTAATGAAAGACAAATAGATAGAAATAAAGTGCTAACAAAAATGAAAGGTCCTAGATATAAAACTCAACCTAGTAATTATATCTTCTTGTTGAAGAAAAACATCTAAAACTCAAATATTTTTATAGCAGTGCAGTATCAATCTCTTGAATATGTTAATGGAGTCTTGTTGTTTTTAATTATTTGTAACAACTACATAGAAATTGCATTTAGTGCTATAAAACAAGAAATGGTTGTGGCTTACGGGTTCAATATCCAAGATTTAAATGATAGTGTAGTACCATATATATTTTTCTAGATAACACAGCAAAAAAATACGAAAAAAACCTCTAAACTAGACCAGGCGTAGTTTTATAGGGTGGGCATGTAAAATTGTATTCATATTATAATAGATTTGAGGTATAGAACTATGGAAAAAGAATTAGAGAATAAGTATAAAAAAATAGCCTTAAAAGCATTAGAACAATTTGATATCGAATATGAATATATTGATTTTATAGTTGAGGAAACAAATATCTTTTTCGAAGTCTTTGGGAAAGATCATGTTGTTTTAAAAATATTCCAAGAAGAGTCTTCTAAGACTGAAGATAATCTTATTGAAGATTTCTTCTTAGATGAAATCGCTAAAAGAACGGAAATTATTGTTCCCTATATGATTCCAAGTAAAAAAGGAGATAAGATTGTATTTATTGAATCAGACGACTTTGACACATTAAAACGAGTTGCCTTGTATAATTATGTAGAAGGTAAAGACTTTGATGGTAATGAGACTCAAGAACTATTTGAGGAATTAGGAAAAGTCACCGCTAAGCTACACCTTGCATCAAAAGAGATTACTATTCCAAAAGAGATGAAACCTAAAAAATGGGATAAGGTGTTTTATTACAGAGAAGAAGTGCCTGTTTTTCACAACAAGAAATATGCACATATTTTTTCCAAAGAAGATCTCGATTTTTTAGATCAATTTATTGCATATTTAGACCTTAAATTACCTACTTATTACAAAGAAGAGAGTTATTTAATCCATGCTGATTTAAATCCTTGGAATGTAAAAATTCATGAAGGTGAAATACGTTTATTAGATTTTGAAGAAGGTATGCTTGGATGTGCCCTTCATGACATTGCTATTATGCTCTTTTATTATCGATATGATACTAACTATAATTATCAAGAAATTAAAGAAAGCTATTTAAAAGGTTATAATTCATTAAATAAATTACCAGACTTTACGGATTTTGATATTGACTTATTAATTATGGCTAGAACTACTAATTTTATCAATTATACCCTCTTAATTCATGAAGATCCCAAAGACTACATACAGAAAAGAATTAAACGAATAAAAGACTTTATTCAAAATTATAATATTCAACTATAAATGTGAATCGCATAAGAAAATCACTTTACAAATGCTTTTTTTGAAAGGGTTTGATACATCTAAAATGGAACCTATAAAATAGACACTTTGAAAAAAGGAAGCTATTTTTAGGTTCTTTTTTTGTATACTAATAAAGAGAGGTGATGAACAATGAGTAAAAAACTATTCACAGAGCAAGAAATAGAGATATTAAAACAAAACAAGTATGTAAAACGAGTTGGATCAAAAGGAATAACATACAGCGATGAACTCAAACAGTTCGCAATAGCAAAATCAGAAGAAGGATTTCTGAGCACTGAAATATTTGAGATGGCAGGATTTGATCTAACAATTATTGGTCGAACAAGAGCACAAAAAGCGTTAGATAGATGGAAAATAGCATATAAAAAATCTGGAATAATGGGACTACAAGACACGCGAAAAGGATTATCAGGGAGACCATTGGAAAGAGAATTAAGCCTAGAAGAGCAACTAGAACGAAAAGAAGCTAGGATTAAGTTTTTGGAGGTACAACTAGATTTCCAAAAAAAGTTAGACATGATAGAAAGGGGCGTGTATACACCCAAAAGCAAGAAAAAACACAAATAATCTATGAATTAATCAAAGAAATCATCGATGAGAATGGTTACACAAGAATGGTTACATTCTTATGTGATGAAGCTGAGGTATCTAGAAGTGGATATTACAATTATTTCAGTCCTAAAGCAATTAAACGAAGAGAAATCCGTGAGGAAGAGGATCAAGCCTTACTAGATTTAATTATTGAAGTATACAAGTTTAAAGGTTACAAGAAAGGATCAAGAGAAATCAAGGATTTTCTCTTAAACGAATATGGAATCATCATGAATCGTAAAAGAATACAACGAGTCATGAGAAAATACGAGATTATTTGTCCGATTAGAAAGGCCAATCCATATAAAAGAATGGCTAAAAGTATAAAAGGTCATCATATACATGAAGACCATGTGATGCGTAATTTCAAACCAGGAAGACCATTCGCAGTTCTTTTAACAGACATAACATATTTCAGTTTTGGGAGAAAGAACAGACGAGGATTCCTGTCAGCAATCAAGGATAGCCAAACAGGGGAAATAGTCGCAAGAGCAGCATCAACATCGCTTAGAATGGATTTCGTGATGGAAACGCTAGATAACCTAACAAAGCATCCATTATTTGACGAGAACAATGATATGATCATTCATTCAGATCAAGGAAGTCATTATGCATCAAATGACTTTGGAGACTTTCTTAGTAGGTACAAAATAACACAATCCATGTCACGTCGCGGGAATTGTTGGGACAACGCTCCAATAGAATCTTTCTTTGGAACGTACAAAGATCATGTAGATCTGAGTGATTGTGAAACAATCGAACAAGCATTAGTGAAGATAGATCATTTTCTGGACTATTACAACAACTATAAACCACAAAGAAAATTGGATAGATTACCACCTATCAAATACAGAGATTTACTAATAACAAAACAAAAAGGTGAAATTCCTCTAAAGGAATCTACACCTTAATTAATATTACTGCCTTTTTTTAAAGTGTCCTTGACATTGGGTCCACTTTAATCCGTATCATCCCTTTTTTATGTTGTAAAAGAGATTTTAACTGATAGGAATAAAATCTATAAGATATTCTAAAAATCTATAAACTAACATATAACCACTAGATTGAATATCTATATTATGATACAATAATTCAAATAGGCAAAAATCTAGAGTTAAAGAAAATTGTAATTTGAATATAGGATTATTATCAAATATAGCCTAACTAAAAAAGGAGAAACAAATGAAAAAAAACATTGGAACTATAATAATCGTAATCATAACACTCCTATTATCTGTATTAGGATTTGTTTTAGGGGGATTTGAACTAAGTCAACTTCAATTAGATACACTTTCGATACTCATCATAATTTGTGTTATTAGTATGATCTATTGTTTTATAGTTGGTGAAATCACTAAAAATAATTCACAAATGGATAAATTATGGTCTATTTTACCGATTGTTTATGCATGGATAGTTGTAGGAAAAAGTGGGATGAATCTACGATTAGTTGTTATGGCAATACTCATTACACTATGGGGTGTTAGACTCACATTGAATTTCGCAAAAAAGGGAGCATATTCAATTAAGTTTTGGTCAGGTGAAGAAGATTACAGATGGGTTGTTTTAAGAGAAGATCCAAATCTAAATAAAAGATGGAAATGGGCGCTTTTCAATTTGTTCTTTATCTCCATTTATCAAAATGCTCTAGTACTCGCTATTTCTCTACCTTTAGTAGCAGTCATGGAATCGACTGTTTCATTTGGTATATTTGATGCAATAATTGCAGCACTTTTATTTGGATTCATTATATTGGAGACAATTGCAGATAAACAACAAATGACTTTTCAAACTAAAAAATATGAGTTGCTTGGTCAAGGAATGAAACTTGAAGATTTACCAAGTCCTTATGATAAAGGTTTTAATACACAAGGTGTATGGGGACGTTCAAGACATCCAAATTATTTTGCTGAACAGTCAATTTGGGTTGTTTTATATTTCTTTTGTATCAGCGCTGGTGTAACAAATTATGTCTTTTTTAACTGGACAATAATCGGATCTATGTTTTTAATACTATTATTTATTGGTAGTTCTAATTTTTCAGAAGGCATTTCACTAAAAAAATATCCAGCATATAAGGAATATATTAATAATGTTACTAAATATGCTCCTTTAAGAAAATACAGTGAAAACTAGAAGCGATAAAGTTTATGAATTTATTAGGATTTGAATGCTTTATATCAAATCCTTTTTTTATTTGATATAATAATAGTAATAGTAATTTATATAAATCCTTATTAAGCTTTCATTGTTTAATAGGTTTTGTTTCATAAGCATGACACATTTACATATATCAAGGAGGATTATATATGCCTAAACAAAATATCTCTAAAGAAAAACTTATCAGAATACTGATATGGGTTTCTATAGTTGCAATTTCTTTAATTGCCATCTATGCACTTAAGTTAGTTGCAGCTCGAACAATTGGGAATGTTACCAATGCATTTAAATCTGTTTTTATACCTTTTGCAATTGCATTTTTCTTAAGTTTTATCATTGGACCTTTGGCTTCTTTACTAGAAAAAAAGTTGAAAATGAAAAGAAGTATAAGTATCATTTTTGCGATCATCTTTGGATTAATTGTGATCATTGGTCTATTATCTTTTGTGATGATTAATCTAGTTGTTCAAATGACAAGTATTTTTTCAAGCTTGATTCAAATGATTGATGCTGTTTGGTTACAAAACATTATTGCAGCTATAGAATCCTATATAGAAACGTATATAAATAATACAGAACTCGCTGAAATTTTAAATCAATTAACAGCTAATGGTTTATCATTTGACAGAGTGATTGATCTTTTAGGAGGTTTATTAGGATTCGTTTCCAATCTAACTTCTTCAATATTCCAAACAATCATGATTTTAATATTAACTCCTGTTTTCTTGTTTTATCTTATTAAAGAAAAAGAATATATATTCAAAGGTATTAATAGTGTTTTTCCAGAAAACATACAACCTCATTTAGAAGCATTAGGAACAAGAACTGATACATCAGTAAAAAACTATTTAAAAGGTCAAGGATTAATGATTGCAATGATTGCTACATACTTTTCTATCTTCTTATCAATCTTATCATTTTTTATTCCTGGATTTGGTATTCAAATGGCAATCTTATTCGCACTGATTATGGGTCTGTTTAATATAGTGCCTTATATTGGAGCTTGGATTGGTTTATCGTTACCAGTATTGTTCTTGTTTACGTTACATCTTGAATCTGTCCAAAATAATGAATATCAAGCGATTTTTGTTATAGGTATTATCATAGTTGTAGTCTTACAGATTATCGAGCAAGTAATCGAAGGATCTATTGTTCAGCCTTTAGTTCTAGGCAATAAAGTTCAGATTCATCCGTTACTCGTTTTATCAAGTTTAATATTCTTTGGTGGTATATTTGGATTTGTAGGTATCTTACTAGCAGTACCATTAGCTGCAACCTTAAAATCAACTTTAGAGTATTTTAAATCATTGAACAAAAAAAATACAAAGCCGATTAAAGCTTAATCCATTGTGGTTTAAGATTTAGATATGGTAAAATATAAAAAAGTTATAAAGATATAATAAAAAAATAAAGGATGGTTTTTATGAGTAATCCATACGTTTTAGTAACTGATTCTTGTAGTGATTTGACACTTGAACAAGTCAAAGAAATGAATATTGATGTTGTCCCATTATCTGTTGAAATTGATGAGAAAACATATAAGCATTATCCTGATGAAAGACAATTAAATGTTAAGGAGTTTTATGACCTACTTAGAGATAAGAAAGTAGCTAAAACTTCACTTAGCAATGTAGGAGAGTACTTAGACTTTTTTGAGGAAAAACTAAAAGCAGGCAATGATATATTATACATTGCATTTTCTTCAGCACTTTCAGGATCATATCAATCTTCTGTCATTGCTAGACAAGAACTTTTAGAAAAGTATCCTGATCGTAAAATCGTTATTATTGATTCTAGATCTGCATCTATGGGCCAAGGTTTACTGATATGGTATGCTTATCAAAAGATGCAAGAAGGATTATCGATTGATGAGGTAGCTAAGTGGGTTGAAATGAACAAGCTTAAACTATGTCACTTATTTACAGTTGATGATTTAGGCACATTAAAACGTGGAGGACGATTATCAGGTACTCAAGCTTTATTAGGATCATTGTTAAAAGTTAAACCAGTGCTTCACGTGACCGATGAAGGTAAATTGGTGCCTATTAAAAAAGCGAGAGGCAGAAAAACTTCGCTACAAACGATTGTTGATATTATGAAGGAAAAAATCGAAAATCCATCAGAACAAACCATATTTATCTCACATGGCGATGATTTAGAAGATGCAGAATATATCTCAGGACTTATCCAAGAACAAATTGGGGTCAAGGCAATCAATTATGGGGTCATTGGACCAGTTGTTGGTGCACATTCTGGACCTAAAACGATTGCTGTATTCTTTATGGGGAATGAAAGATAGTCATTATTAAAGGGACTGTAAAGAAATGAAGAATTAATTCTCTTCATGGACTACATAGTCCTTTTTTCTTTATAAATGTGGATAAATCATAAAAAATACCTGTTTTTGAGCATACTAAAAAGAGATTAGCTAAAATCTTTAGTTTTCAACTAGAAAATTATTCTACGATTCTATACTTTTTCTTATGATATTTTGCTAAATTATACCCGATTGCGATGAGCGTAAGCTCAAACTTAACATTTTGAATACCACGACGTTTAAATCTTCTAAATTTCATAGCCTCTTTGATGACACCAAATGCCCCTTCGACTTGTATCGAACGTTGTGTTCTAAGTTCAATACCCAAAGGTGATCTTAAGTTTTTAATCACTTCTT